>JBNKQE010000139.1:0-11505 GCA_050295715.1 Leptospirales bacterium | reverse complement strand
CTATGCTCAAGACCCTAATTTTGATCATTTTTATTTCTCGGTAATAAGCGATTCATAACTTCTTTGATCGTCGGCATAAAGAATGATATAAATCCAGCAACCTGGATTATATTTGATGGAAACTCAAGACCAAGGAGATTAAAATCCCCCTTTCTCAAAAACTCTCCTCCGACAATAGCCAGACCTCCGAAAATTCTACTTATGTTACTGTTCCGCAAAAACCTTTTATTCATTTCACTCTCCCTTATTCGTTACCGGACACCTTATCTTTCCGATTGCCTGTAAAATTTCACCGCGAACCGAATGCAGAGATTTGTCAAATTTTGTCTCCAGACGATCCAATCTATCGTTAACCGACTCCGTAAACTCACGATAGTGGTGAACATCCCTTTCAATCGTAGTCAAACGTCCTTCGAGTTCTTTTTCGCTCTCCCGAATTTCTTCTTGCAGTATATCGATTCTTTGATGCGTCACACGAACTCTCTCGCGACTCCGATGCTCCACCATTTTCTCCAGATTAGTAATCGATTCTTTTAATGGTATCTCAATTTTATTTGCTGCAATGCTATGCGCGTCTTCTAGCATCACTTTTAATCTTTGATATACTAACCCGACAATCATTATAAATAGAAATAGCCCGGTTATATATGTGGAAATAGTATTCAAATATTCTATCATTATCATGGCACCCGAACAAACATCGAATTTTCTGTCGGATAAGTTTGCCGGAACATCGTATTATTTACCGACAAAAAATCATTCCCAAATGTTTTAGTTTTTAGATGTATTCAATCAGTTCTACAAATCCTGTCATTTGATTATGCATCAAAACAGACAACCAGGCAAGAAGAATACTGGTTATATATCTTTACTTGTCCGTTTCTGTCCGATCTTTTTTGATTTTAGAGGCGAGTTGCTTGGAGTGGGATAAAATCGGCTGATATATGATGTTTCAAAGTTATTCTTTTTTGACTACCATATTCGAGTTTAGTTACTACTGAAAGCATATATTACAGTGCAGTCGCACACATCTTTACCTTTTTGCGAAAACCCTTAGCAGAAGGTTATACATTCGATTCGATCATACATGGTTTCCAGCTTTTTCTTTTTACGCAACCCAGCATAGCAGTTGACTTCAACAAATCAACAAATTTAAAAATGATTTTTACACGCGATACCTGCAGTTTTATTTATATGATTTGTATTACAGGTATCGCGTGTAACATCAGGAGCACGCAAATGAAATCAGCAATTGAAATTTCCAGTGCATACGCGGGGATAAAGTTTCTCCAGGAGGAGAAAATCTTAAACGCAAAGATTGAGCCATCTGGCCGTTTCGAAATTAATTCGATCAAAAATAGTCCACGCATTTTGCCTGCTATCTGCGTCTCGTTCAGAGATGATATTTTTGCCCCTGCGATAAATATTGAAATACATCTCGAAATTACGGATCTGAGATGGTCACCTTTCTATTTTATGAACAAAATACTGGATTATGAAGGTAACATCTGTCGATTGAATGAGTCGGGGAAAGCTATCGAGGTCTATCATGACCTGAAGCGGACCTTCATTGAAGTTGGGGAAAGCCGGGATTACGGCATAGAGAACATTTTACAAAATAGAAGGAGGAACGTATAAAATACGATAATCAGGACTGCACATATTGTGTTCCCATTTTCAAAAACTGGAAATCTTTATCCGGGTTCGTCTTCCCTGGCGAATTCACGCTGAATTAAGGGCGCGTCATCACAATATATCCACCTATATTCGAAATTTAATTCTTGAGGATTTGCACAAAAAGCCGAAATCTGCTTTCAAGCCATTTCCTCCAGAAAAGGTTTTCTTTATCTCGTTGAAAATATCCAGGAACGAAAAACACAAGATCAAAGGCAGAATCAAGATTTATATGAATTCAATCCCAAATACTCTGTATAAAAGATAAAAGACCGGTGGTTCATTCGTGAGAATCAGTCGGCCTTTTTTTGCCTTTCCACCATATCCCCTTTGGACCTATATCTGAATTTTACGTGCGTTTTTTTCTCGGAGAGATAGTGGGCGGGCAGCTCTTTAATCATCTCTATTGCTCCGGCAATTTTATCAAAGACGAACCTTTCGTCCATCTCCAGGGAGTCAATCTTGCGCTGAATCAGTTTGATTTGCTCGTTATACTGGCGCCGCTTCTACACAAGCTCCAGTTTATCGATTTCCGATTATGTAAAGAGGTCATACAGTTTCAACTTTTTATCGCTTAACTCCGCAATGCGGCCATACAAAAAATTGATCTCCTTTCTTTTCTTTATGCCGCCGGAGGGACGCGTCGAAAAGCTCTTTCAGGTTGTCCCGGAAAGAGTCGGAGAAGCGGACCTCCTCGAGTGTACGGCCGATTACCTTCATGAGTTCCTCTTTTTTGCCCCTGACTTCCCCCTTGCTGTTTTTACAGTGGTGTTAATAGTATGTATATTTTCCGGACTGGTTCTCCCAGCACTGAAGCTCCGCCACATAGGCTTCTTCGCGGGCAAAACGGGTATCAGGCATATATATATCCAGTCCGTCCAGTTGGCGAAGATTTTCTTCACTGGCCTACCCGGCATCAAGCAGAAATCTGGTTTCTAGAGTTACTTAAAAAGGGTGTTCCTTTTGTGAACTCTCAATTTGTTTAACCATTGGGACTGTGAACTCCGTATCTCCCTGCTCTGTATGGATCTTCTGTTCCACGATCAGCCGGCAACTTGATGGCATAAATCTATGTATTTTGAAGCCATGTAGAACCATGGCAATAGAAAAGAAAGCGGTTGCTTAATAATATATATATCGTGGTTACATCCCTCGACTTCCTGGCCACAAACGAAGGTATAGTTGTATATTAAACGTGTTTTCGATATTTGCGTCCGCGACCCCCACTTCCCTATCACAATGAAATTTCCGACCAGCATTTTTACAGGTTTTCTGTTTATTCTCATGTAGAACAAAGCTTCGGTGATATTTCCAAATTCCATAAATTTGCATTTAATAAATCTTCAAAATTGAATCGAAAAAAACTCGTTATTCAATTGATCTCAGTGCCCGTCAAAACAATAAATCATCGTAACTAGTCCATGCAATTCCTATCAGATAGCACACCCTTCTTCCTGGCTCCCTGTGATTTTTTCAATCGTTCCAATTCATCTACAGATATCCTTACGACCTTTTGGGAATACCTGTATGCATGGATCTTCCCGGAAGCAACCCAGCGGGATATTGTCCTTTCCGATAGGCTCAGATACATCGCCGATTCGCGAATATTCAACAACATTTCACGTCGTAAAATTTCACCCATACCACACCTCAATCAACAAATAGAAATTTTGAAAACCTGCATGACATCTTCAAGAGACTGCAGATTCTTCAAGCAAAAATGACGCTTCATTATATATGTCTCACACAATAGAATTATACACTTTTTACGTATAGATTTCACTTAATCTCCATCAGCCATCTTAAGTCAGAAAATTACGTAGTCATCCTTACGCTTATTCAATCCATATCGCATGACTTTCTACACGAGGAACAAATGTTTGATGGTATATCATTTAGTGCGGATATCTCAGCTATTTTTACACACCACTCCAGGCTTCTGCCAAATAGCCAAAAAAGTGCAGCCGATATGGATACATGAGCCGGCAAAACGGATAGCGCATCGGCCACCCTTTCGAAGGGCAGATCTGTATCTTTCTGGCTGTAAGCTTCTTTAATCACATGGCTTTTATTTTTGCAATTGAGAGTATTCATCCCAGCATCCGCCTGATATCTTCATCACTCAGAGAATCCACCTGTTCTCGCCTCCAGGCTTTTAGCTTATCCCGGTTGTTTTTTTGCGCATCTACATATTTAGATTTTAAGATTGTACGATCATTAGATCTATATTTATCCCGGACATTATCCGGACATTGCCCGGACATAACCCTGCCATTCGACGGACAATCTGTCCTGCTTGATCTGACCGGCTCCTTTTTCTTATAATAGGATGTCTGCGGTTTTATCAATTTTTCACTTGAATCTGAAACATGTATCCGACGCCCTTTCCCCGATCCACTTACTCTAATATCACCCCGTGTGGCCAGGACAGAAAGCCATCGCCTGATAGTTCTCTCGGAGACTCCAAATTCCCGCATATAGTAAGCATTTCGTGCGAACGCACCATTGCCTCGGTCAAGCGCCCTCAACTTTTCCAGAAGACGATCAGGAGCATCCAATCGATACGATCGACGCTTTCCAGGTTGGATGCTATTCTTTTTTTTAAACAGAAATAAAAGCCAGCGAATCATGACATTCTCCGAAAGTTGAAGATTTGATTGCCAATCAAGCCGATAAAAACTGTTAAAAATAACATATTATCAAGCTTTACTCTGCAAAAAAAATCATTTAACGTATTATCTGGTTGAGATTTAAGATAATTTTCCTTCATTTTATAGCCTCCTCAAATATCAAGTTGTTTCAATTGCATCGAACGACACTAACTATGGTAAAAATCGATTACCTTCCGGGACTTTCTAAGTCCCGGAAGGAGGCAGCTTTTACACATATCCATTTGGTACAATTTCCCATATCTACTCCCACATTTTTTGCAAACAATGCGACAGGGTGAAGATATTTTCATCTTCTTCCCGGTCATACTGATTGTATATATCATACTATCCTCCTGAATGATGGTAACATATATGGATCAATTTTCTGCTTCACATAGTGCTTCATAAACACGTTTGAATCACGCCAGCCTCCGTAGTCAATAATCGACTTAATCTGACCCGGATGCGTCTGAATCATTGTTGTAGCCCACCACCGACGAAAATCATGGGGTGAAACACTTCTACCAATTCTCTTGATTGCATGGTAACGCAACCTTGAACTGATGGTTTGTCTGATCATCCGCTTTTCATACTGCTCAATGAGATATACTTTTCCTCTGAATGTCTCCCTGAGCGAATTAACGTATTTTGTAAGAACAATAATCAATCTGTCCTTTCCCCCTTTGCCATGGACCAGAATTTCCGAATAACCATCGCCATGCTCCCGAATTTCCGTGAGTTTAATTGTAAGCAATTCGTTGATTCTAACGCCAGAGTGAGCGAGGAAAGCACATATTCTTCCAATCGGAGTGTTATCGGCTAAAAGGGATACTTCATCGTCCTGTAGCAAAAAGCGGACCGACGGATTGATCGGTAGACTGGTATAAGGTTGGAGAACAGAATTTATCAGATTGATAAGGTTCAGATCGTTTCGTAATCGTGATCCAAGAACTTTTTGAAGCGAAGACTTTACTCCAAACGCAATTGTTCTCACTGTAGAATCTTTATGAGTTAATCGGAGGTCAGAAAGATATCTTTCAATAAAATATAGAGGATCATTCTCTGACTCTATCTGGGAATTAATTTCCATAATATGAAAATTGATTCCATTCTTTCGGTTTAATTCAGGAAGGCTGCAAAACTTGAGCTGGGTATTCATACAAACCCTCCTTTTCGAATCATCTTTGTCTTTTTTGCATTACACCGTGAAGCATCCAGTTTGAAGTGAAAATTATTGTTCGTTCTGCCACAAATGTAATTTTCATTTGACGACTTGAAAGAAGTAGCACCATTCAAGTCACTTGCTTGACTGGTATTTTTAGCGACACATGGCTTTGAACCGATACTGAATGATCGTTCATTTAATTCATACCTATAGCCGCTATAAGTTTGCTCTATGAATGGAAATGTTTTTCCATTCATAGATACCAATATACTGGGTCGAGCTTGATTAATTCCCATTAATCTTCTAGACAGACTCTTTGAAGACGGATCTAACGTTTCGTAAATATAACTTTTCATACTCGTTTATCGTATGAAAAGCGCGAGGCCTATAGTGTTTAAGAAGATTCGTAACGTAAGAATATTAGTAACGTAAAAATATTAACAACGTAAAAATATCAGTAACGTAAAAATATTAATAACGTTAGAAGGGGAAGAATTTCCCACGTGGAGTTGTGAGAAATATCATTTGGGCCAGCCAAGATTCGAACTTGGGACCCCTTCCTTATCAGAGAAGTGCTCTAACCGACTGAGCTACTGGCCCTTGGATGAAACCAGCTTCTTCCTCCCCCTGACGCCTGGCAACTATTTTTTATACAAAGAAATCAATTTTTGAATTCCCCATTCTATACATGCTCTGACCTATGTACCAGTTGCATATCTAATTTCTTAATACATACACATTCAAAAATACAGTCACAAAGCAAAGAACCTTCTCAAAAAAAAATTAACTGGTAATGAACGGAGCTTTTCCCATTATCTATTATGATAAGACTTACCCAGGTAAAACTCCCCGTAACACACTCTCCCTCCGATCTAAGGGTAGCCATTGCCAGAAAACTGAAAATTGATTCCGCAAAAATTAAAAAATTTACGATTGCTCGAAGAAGCACCGATGCTCGAAAAAAACACTCCATACTATTCATTTATACAATCGACGTCCTTATAGCCGATGAAAAATCCATTTTGAACCGCTTTAAAAAAGAGCGGGAAATTACTCTTGCCCCCGATTTGAATTATCATTTTGCTATGGACTGCAAAAAGAGTCCTGCAGAAAGACCCGTTGTTATCGGGAGCGGTCCTGCGGGTTTTATGGCAGGACTACTGCTTGCACAAATGGGATTACGCCCCATCATATTGGAAAGGGGAAAGAATGTAAGAGACAGGTCACGCGATACATTTAAGTTTTGGAGCGGCGGAACATTTAACCCGGAGTCCAACGTGCAATTTGGCGAGGGAGGCGCCGGAACTTTCTCTGACGGAAAATTAAACAGCCAGATAAAAGATCCGCGGCACCTGGGTCACAAAGTTCTAACTGAACTGGTAGAGGCTGGCGCTCCCCCGGAAATCCTGTATCTAAATAAACCACACGTAGGAAGCTATCGGCTTGTAGGTGTTTTGAAAAACATACGAAAAACAATCGAATCACTTGGAGGTGAATACAGATTCCAGAGCCGTGTCGACAACCTGGAAATCGTTGATGGCCAGCTCAAAGCTGTAATTCTCCAGTCGGGCGAGCGAATTTTATCCTCACATGCTGTGCTTGCTATCGGTCATAGTGCGCGGGATACCTTTCAAATGCTTTACAAGAATGGTGTCCATATTGATCCCAAACCATTTTCAATAGGCTTTCGCATAGAGCATCCTCAGTCATATATTGATCGATGCAGATATGGCAATATGGCCGGAAGTCCTTTGCTGGGGGCTGCTGATTACAAACTGGTTCACCACTGTGCCAATGGCCGCACGGTTTACAGTTTCTGCATGTGCCCAGGAGGAAGTGTTGTCGCTGCTACATCCGAAGAGGGGCATGTTGTAACAAACGGTATGAGTCAGTATTCCCGAAATGAAAAGAATGCAAACAGTGGAATTGTCGTGGGCATTGATCCATCAGATTTTCCTGAAGGTCCGCTGGGAGGAGTTGAGCTGCAGGATAGACTGGAAAAAAATGCGTTTATTCTCGGAGAGAGTAACTACTCAGCCCCCGCTCAACGTGTAAAAGACTTTCTCCAGGGTATACCCTCGATCGGACCCGGTTCTGTCACTCCGTCCTATAAACCGGGCGTCCATTTCTGCGACCTGAGTTCCGCCCTGCCCGATTATGCGATAGAGGCTATCCGTGAGGCTATCCCGGCCTTTGATAAGCAGATACCGGGATTTTCCATGGATGATGCACTTTTGACAGCGGTGGAGACCCGCACATCTTCCCCCATTCGCATTACAAGAGAGAAAGACTCTTTGCAAAGTCTCTCGGTTAAGGGTCTCTATCCTGCAGGAGAAGGAGCCGGTTACGCTGGTGGCATATTCTCCGCAGCCATTGATGGAATCAAAGTCGCCGAAGCTATTGCTCTTTCTATGTGTCACACAGAGATTAAATCTTAAATCGTTTCACAATTTCCTGTAATTCCACGGAGGCCTTTTTAAGAGCCTGTGCTTCCTGGTTTGTGTTTACAGCATCACGTGAAGTCTGGGTTGTCGCAACTGAGATAGACTCAATATTCTGCGAGATTTCACCGGATGCAACCGCTACCTGCGTTACATTATTGGCCAGTTCCTTGGATGTAATCGACTGTTCTTCTACAGAACTTGCCATAATGTTATTAATGTCACTTGCTCCCTTGATAGAGGTGGCAATCTCATTGATCGCTGTAACGGAAAATTCTACATTTTTTTGCACATTTACAATACGATTTCGGATATCTTCTGTGGACTGGGCTGCCTGCCGGGCAAGCTCCTTTACTTCCGATGCAACTACAGCAAATCCTTTACCGGCATCCCCGGCCCCTGCCGCCTCAATCGATGCATTCAGAGCAAGCAGGTTTGTTTGATTGGCAATGGCCACAATACTGTCAATAACACTACCAATCTCTCTGGCATTTTCTCCCAGGGTGTTGATGGTCTTATTCATCTCGCTGGACTTCTTCTCAACCTGTTCTGTAGTCGTTGCGCTTTGTGCTGCCTGTCGGGCAAGCTCTGCAACGGAGTGTGTCATCTCTTCCACACTGCTCGAAACTACCTGTAAATTTTTATCCATCTGCACAACACTGGCTGCAATAGACTGAGCCTGCTGCGAGAGCTCTTCCGCCGATGCAGACATGCTCTCACTTGACTGAGTGAGTGTATCCGCAGATAGACTGACAGTATCACTGGTTCCGGCAAGTTGTGTTATAATACCATGAATTTGACCGAGAAACTTGTCCAGGAATCCGGCCATCGTTCCCAGCTCTTCCGTTGTATTGAGATTTATTCTTCGCGTCAGGTCACCCTCACCTTCAGAGAGGTCACGAACCTGCTCTATCATCATATTCAGAGGTTTATTTATACTTCTTGATATTATAACACTCAGGATACTACCGAGAATAGCTCCACCCAGGACAAGAGAGACAATCAGGGTAAAAAAGAATGTCTGCATATCCTGTTCTTCCTGAATCCCACGCTCTTTAATACCTGCTACGATTTCATCCATTTTCTCTGTGGGTTCGCGGTCCATTCCACGAACAGCATTGTCTATACTTGTAATACTGGATATCTCATCTTGATTGTACCTCTTCAGGTTTTCCAAATAGGTTTTACGAAGCGCCAACAATGATTTCTTTAATTCCTCGATATTTTCTATTGTCTCGGGATCCCCCTTCTGCGTCTCTTCCAGTTCCGCAAGGAGTTTTTGAACCTCCTTACCGGTGTCTACAAAATGTTCGGAGTATTTGTCATAATCGCTCTTTTTTTGACCGCGAATCAGTATGTTTTTCCACTCCTGAACCTGAATCTTAAAAGTAACCTGCGCCTGTCTGGCGAGGTCAATATTTGACATTATCTCATTACTTCTTTCACCCAGCGTTACTGTAATATAAACGCCTGTAGCTCCCACCCCCAGTATAAAAGTGAGAAGCGTAGTTACAATAATAATAACTTTAACCGAAATCTTTACATTTTTTAAAAAATTTATATTTGAGAACATGTCCATGTAACCTCATTATCAAGTGTTATACATACCTGTCTGCATCCTCGCATATTTATAGAATATTAGCCACCTATCAACACAAAGACAGCAGAACAGAATTATGATATATGTGCATAAGACGTTAAATAATTATCACTTAAACAAGTCAATATGTAACATATAGTGACAGCCATTATTTTTTTTATGGGATTGAAACCCTTTTCATTACCTCTTCCTGGACCGGTATGGCAAATATTATTATAGCATTTTTATGATCTTCAGGGTCTATTTTTAGAAGGACAATCCTTTTGTATCCGATAAACTCCATTTGCTGAACGGGGATCAAAAAATAGTCATAAATAACATATGGCGATTCCGGCAAGTCGGTAATATTCAATTTGATTTTTACAATAACGCTTGTAGAGTCGGCTTCGATAAGCCTGGAACCATTCTCATCAATTTCCATTATTTCGCCATGTGCATCCAGTCCGATTCGCTCCAGTCTTGCCTCCTTCCAGCGTAAGTAGAAATAATCCGAGTAGATATGCCAGATAAAGCCACCCGGGTATAAGAGAATCAAATATACGTAAAAAATGGCCTTTGGGAATATAAAATCAGTCTGAAAATTTCTGTTAAAAAAAATTGTGACCAGTATATGAATTATCACACCGGTAAAAATGGAAATCCCGGATCTGGAAATTGATATAGACTTCGCGTTCAGTTCACTGAAAACTATTATGAAGAAAATGCCGCCATTTAATAATACAAAAACGGGATGCAGTCCCATTAACGGGATCATAGTGTGTGAAGGTGAAAACCAGGGCCCCGTTATACTCTCCAGTATGACTATCAATACGACTATCAACGTCGAAATACCAGAAATCCAGTATCCCCTTCCCGGTATCATAAAAACTCCTTTAGACAGAACTCTGTTTCAAATAAGACGTATTAAACTTAGTCATTACATCAACCATATTTCTTTGTATTAGCCGTTTAATGCTTTACCGTATTAATATTCCATTAAATAAAAGTGTATGCATTCCGGTAGGATTTACAGTCGCCTGCAGACATTATATCATGGTCTGAGAAGTGTCAGCAGGATAGCAATCGTATCGGGCATTCTTATATTTACCGTCTCAATAGTAATCATCGAATCGTTTCTCAGCTTAAAATCCGGAGAGGTCAGGACAGGAGATAGACTCGAGACAATTACTTTCGCAAGCGGTCTTAGAGCCAGGCTTGAAAGAGAGGTCAACGAGCTTGTCAATCTATCAAATGGCATGTCATCCTACCTGAGTGTACGTTACAACAGTCTCGATACTGCAGAAATCCAGGCGATATTGAAAAATATTCACAATAATTCCGGCTCCGTAAGAAACCTCGGAATTGCCATTGGTACAAAAATCAAGTTTTTATACCCGATAGAAGACAATGAAAAGGTTTATGGAATGGATTACCGTGATCTTCCCGATCAATGGCCAGATATTGAAAGAATAATCTCATCGAGAACACCCGCACTTATTGGGCCGGTAAAACTTGTGCAGGGCGGGAAAGGATTCATATATCGCTACCCTATTATTTTACATGGCAAATACTGGGGATTAATATCTACAGTAATAGATTCGGGCAATCTATTTCAGGATGCTTTTCGAGATCTGACCGATGACAATTATGCATTCGCAATCAGGAGTAAGAACAATGCCGGTGCATACACGCTGGCCTACGGTGATCCAACTATCTTTTCAAATAAAAAATCTGTAATTTTCAAGGCCAATCTGTATGGAGCAAGATGGGAGTACGGAGTTATCAATATTCACCCATCAGAAGGGATGCAACTCATTCGAAGTATTCGGATCATCTCGTGGACAGGTGCAATTTTTTTGGGATTTTAGAGGGTGCAGCCTTGTTCTGCCTGGCCACTAGGTGGACTCCCGCTAGCATGTGCCCATGTGGTCATAGGTTCGTTTGATTTTACTTGTTGATTCTCTATGGTATTCATAAGATTCTTGATCATTTTTT
>JBNKQE010000138.1:0-11529 GCA_050295715.1 Leptospirales bacterium | reverse complement strand
CAGGTCTTCCAGGCTGATCTCTTCAAGGTCCTGTCTGCCCGGAGATTTTTTTAGCATCTCGCTCAGGGTGGGAAGAGTATGACAGGCAACTCCGCGCTTCTCGCAGCTTCTGTGGATCTTTCGTAATTTCCCCGAAGGAAGTCTTGTCGTGATTACAACTTCTTCAAACTTGATAATGCTGAGGATATTGTCTATTTCGTCAACCGTCCCAAGGACAGGGACTCCATGAATTTGACCCCCAATTTTCGAGGGATCATCGTCAATAAATCCGGCCGGGTTTCTGCGCAGTTCATGATGTGACTGGAATTCGTTGCAAACACGACTCCCGCCAATGCCCGCACCGATAAGCAGGACCTTGCGGCCCTTGTGGGCCCGACGGCGTAGATTTATATAGCTTGAAATAGCAGGCCCGTAATCACGCAGGCCAAGCAGAAGCAGCAGCATTACAAAATAGAGAGTTATTACGCCAGGTGTTGTGAAGAAATTGCCGGGTGTGAGAACTGAAAAAGCAGCCAGCAATAAGGTATTGAGGATGGAAGCTCTTGCAATGTAGATGAACTCTTCCAGCGATGTATAAATTCTAAGATTGCGGTAAAGGCCCGAAATGGGAAAAATAACAGCACCGGTTAAGCCAACCACAGCAAATGGAATGATTGTTGTGTACATTTCAGAATGGGGTGCCCATCTAAATGGATTGAAAGCTTCAAAACGGAGAAGGCCCACCAGATAAAGGGCGAGCGTGGACAAAAAAGAGTCCAGGGGGATTAAATAGTAACGCCAGGATTTGTGCAGAATACCGGTCAACAGTCATTGTCCAGATTTGGTCTGAATGCTCGGTACATACCCACACAGCAAGTATGTAAGATACTATCTCTACAAGCACTCAGATAATTTATCGGAAATTTTCAATGTTCTGGTTAGACCAGAATGAATAAAAGATCATGCCTGATCGAAATCAGGCATTTTCTTCCATATCTTTATAGCCAGTGCCATTTCTATGAGCTTTCTTTGCTTTGCTTCTGAGAGCTCTTTTTGTACGCTTTTTAGCTATGTTTATTCTTGTAGTTCTTTCTGTTTTGTCTTTTTTCATGCCCGGGCTCCGAATAAAATGGAGTAGGAGACCATATTCCTGATAGAGCTAATTGGTGCAAGTGAAATTTATGGTTATTATGCATACTCGAGTTGAGATCAGTAGATCGGCCCTGTTTCAGAATGTGGAGGTTTTTCGACGACTGGCCCCCTCCAGTAAGTTTATGGCAATCATCAAATCCAATGCATACGGTCATGGTTTAATTGAGTGCGGAAAAATTTTGCAGGAGAGCGTTGACTGGTTCGGTGTTAACTCGCTGGATGAGGCCCTGAGGCTCCGTCATTGCGGTATTGAGACTCCCATTTTAGTAATGGGAGCGACGGATTTTGCATCGCTGAAGGGAGAAATCCCGGGGGGTCTCACATTTGTACTCTCCAGCATATCCTCCATAAAGGAGCTGGAAAGCCGCTACCCGGGAACTCCGTTTCATCTAAAGGTCGATACCGGGATGTCCCGTCTGGGATATCATGGTGAGGATCTGGAGGAGGTCCTTGACTATCTTGAGAATCTCCCCGATTTGAAATGGTCGGGCCTGATGACTCATTTTGCCAATGTGGAAGATGTAACAAATCAGGAGTATGCATTGAGTCAGTTAAGGATGTTCCATAAATGGAAGTCACTGGCATTGAAGGCTGCCGGAAACCGAATACTTACATTTCATACTGCGGCCAGCGCTGCAGCCATGTTGATGCCCGAGTCACAAATGGATATGATTCGAATCGGAATCTCACTCTACGGTCTCTGGCCGTCAACTGCAACACGTGTGTCGCTTCTCGGATTGAATCGCGAAATACCGGAGCTGCAGCCAGTCATGAGATGGGTTACAAAAATTGTACATCTTACACATGTGGATGCCGGAATATCGGTCGGATACGGCTGTACATACAAGACCCAGGTTCCAACAAAAATAGCTGTATTACCTGTTGGATATTTCGAGGGGTATACACGTGCGTTATCCAATCGATCGCACGTAATCATCGGCGGTTCCAGAGCTCGATTGATCGGAAGGGTCTGTATGAATATGATCATGGTCGATGTGACTCATATTCCGGAGGCCGCTGTCGGTGATGACGCCGTCTTGATAGGATCAGACGGTCACGAAGAGGTCACGGCCGACGAGCTGGCCGATCTGGTTTCTACAATTAACTACGAGATTGTGACAGGTGTTCAGCAGGACCTGGAGCGGGTTATTACAGACTGATATTGTACAGATTGTGCAAAAAATTAGGGGGCATGGATTGGCTCCAGGGATTTTGTTCAGGAAATTGATTTTTCAGACGATCCTTAGATCAGGATGAAAGATCTCTTGAATAAAAATCCATTTTTCAATACATATATTTCTGCAGGTCAATTTCTGGCGATTGCAGCCCTTCTGATGCTGGTTTTGCTTGGCGGGTGTACTGCATCCGATTCAAAAAACGGTGACATAGCAGAAAGTGAGGACGAGAATCTATGCACTCTCCTTGAAGGCGGAAACTCCTTTCGATGCACGATTTCCTATCCCGTTACAAATCATTGTATGCCATCGGTTCCTCCCGTTATCTTACAGAATTTCGTATCGCGTATGACAGCGATCTCACTTGAAATGCTATACCTGGACGGGGAACCGGGCGCTGCTCCTCCATACCGCTATAACGATCTTACAACGGTTATGTCTTCTATAGAGAATAATGGCTGCCGGGTTGCAGGGGACCGGTGTCTTTGTAACCTTGTATATAAGGACGCATCCCTGCGAGAGATATTTTATGATGCGGCAGGCTGCAGGAGTTCATCAGTCCACAGCAGGCATCCGCTCTATTTTCGCAGTCCCTACTGTCGTTAATCATTTGAACCGGGATATACAGGTATTCATCAGTGGATTTTGCAAACCCTTATAAAGAAAAAAAGAATCCTGACGCCATTGATCCCGATGTTGAGAGCTGGGTTGTCTTCTCCATTTCCGGTGAGCAATTCAACCCGGATGTTGTGTCCATGGAACTTGGTGTTGACCCGGATCGAATCATACATCCCGACAGAGAGGGGAGGGGAGCCATATGGCAGATAAGCTCGAGTTTGAGCGGTTCTGCTTCACCGGAAGCTCACTTCTGGGAGATCCTTCGAAGACTTCTGCCCGCCAGACGCAATTTAATGAAGATCGCGCGGGATACGAATATGCAGTTTTACTGTACAATCGTTAAGGGTAAAAAAGATAGATGTGAGATCGATCTCTCGCCGCGGCTGTTGATTCTAATTGGCTATATAGGTGCCGGGCTTGAAATTGATATTCGCGATCTCTGATCGTTGCAGTGCGTCGTGAGGTTTTTAACGCAAAGCCTTCTGTCGGAAATTCATTCCTGCTGGGTGTTCAAGCCGTTTCGCAGAAAGTTCTGCAGGGATTCCAGGGCCTGATCTGTGTCGAGTAGTTCCAGGTCTACGACAAAGTCAGCGGCCTTTTCATACATGGGAAGTCTGCGGCTGAGAAGCCTTTCATATTCTCCCACAAGATCGGGTCGGTTGGGATCACCCTTTTTTACTTTACTGAGAAGAAAGGGAACACTTCGTTTAATATATACTATCCTTGTGTTCTTTTTCAAAAGATCCCATTTACGTGTGGATACTGGCTCCACGCCATGCGGATCCTTCGGATCCGGAGCCTCGATCAGGATTCCGCCACCACAATCAATGAGCAGCTCTGTCATGCCGGTAAGTTTTTTTAATATTTCGTATTCGCGGTCGCGAAAGCCGCTCCATCCTTCCCGGTCAACAATACTGGATATAGTCCAGCCGTCGGCTTCATAGGATATAAGACTGTCTGTAGAAAGGGCAAGTCGTCCTGTAAGTTTGGACAGCTTTCGGGAAAGCCTTGACTTGCCGGCGCCTCTTGCCCCAATAAAAGATACGTTAGTTATGGCAGCCATCAATATTACATGCTCCGCATATCAAACAATTTTTCCATGAGCTCGGGAAGATTATGATAGAGCCACGCAATCTCGCGGTCTGTAATCTGTAAAGTATCTATGGCAAACTTGCTTAATTCTTCGTTCATTCCGCCAATATCCACTCCGATACCGCTTGAGAGTGCGATTACATTTGCAAGATGAATCATGGAGCACAATTCCGGATTGATTTTCGCTTTTTCGGGATGATAGTGAAACGTGACTGATTCGATCAACTCTTCGGGGAATTTCCAGTGAGCCAGAAGTCTTCCTCCCAGTTCATTATGACTGTATCCAAGATATTTTCTTTCGAGATCAGAAAAACGTGCATCCGGATTTTTTTGCATCTCCATGTTGATCTGGAAATGGACCGGTTTAAAGAAGTGTGCAAGAACTACCTTCCCGACATCATGAAATAATCCTGTCGAAAATGCCACATCATACTTTGTCTTTGTCTTTTTAAGTCGTGCAATGCGCGATGCAAGTTCCGCAACAAGGAGACTGTGATCCCACAGTTCGCTGGCTTCCAGCTTGTAGGAGTCAAGCTGGACTTTCAAAACCGCCTGAGATGCCGTAATAATAATAATATCTTTTACCGTGTTCAGCCCAAGTGTTACGATAGCCTCCTGTGTGGAGCGTACCTGCCTGGTCGGAGAGAAATAGGCCGAGTTTGATAGTTTGATTACTCCGGCTGCTATCGCCGGATCTCTGGCGATTTCATCGGCCAGTAATTTGATATCTACTTCCGGGTCATAAGCGAGTGATATCGCACGGGTGGCTACAGAGGGCATGGCAGGTAACTTATCTATGTCCTGCAATGTTGCATCGATCTGGGCTTTTATTTGCTGGCTTTGTTCCGTCATACGTTTGTCCCGTTACTCTGTCAGTTATACCTTATAAATATATTTTTCTTTGCCATTGGAGCGAAGAAGTACCTTGCCATCTTCCAGAAATAGAGTAATGGTACGGCCAGCTGTTCCTCCGACATCCTCTGCGACGACAGGGATGCCAAGTCCACCCAGTGTCTCTCTGGCCACTCTAACATTTTCAAGTCCAATGCTCTGCAGAAATTTTGAATGAATTGATTCGAACATGGATGCTCCACCAAAAAGCCTGGCGGATAAATTGGCAGATTCCAGGTCGTACAAACGTTTTAATTCACTGTAAAGGCTTTCAATGGCCGGACGGGCATATTTGCCGCGGTTTACAATTTTGCCACCGGGTGCTTCCCCCAGAAGCACATGGGCCAGTCCTCCAACCTTCTTTTTTGAACTGTAAATTACAATACCCACGCAGGATCCCAGAGTCGTACGCAATGCATCAGATGCATTACCTACCTTCCACTCTGCGACACCGACGTTAATTAACTTTCCTTTAATGCCTTCCAGGGGATTCTCCTTTTTTTAAATAACAATACAAGAATATCGGAAATGTACTGGTGAAGATTCCGGTTACGACAAAAGTTTGACTCCGGAGCTCTCATGCAATTGGACCAAAAAAGATCTAAAAAAGCTACAAAAAAAAAGAAATTAGCAACTAAAAAGAGCGAACATCAAACAGCATCTTCAGCATCACCGGTAAAAATCGTAGAGATTGGCGGTGTGGAAGTACACCTGCTCGGCACAGCGCACGTTTCTCGCGCGTCAGTTGATGATGTGAAGCTATCATTTGAAAAACTCAATCCGCAGAGTGTATGTGTTGAGTTGTGTCAGTCTCGATATGATGCAATAAAAGATCCGGACCGATGGCAGAAACTGGATATTGGCAAGGTGATCCGGGAAAAAAAACTGGGACTTCTTGCGAGTAATTTAATACTGTCTGCCTTCCAGAAAAAAATCGGTGAGTCAACCGGTGTCGCTCCGGGTGAGGAGATGATGGTTGCATCAGAGCTCGCCGAAAAGAGCGAGTGCAATTTAATACTTGCAGATCGGGATGTGAGAACAACTCTCAGCCGTGCCTGGGGCATGGTCGGTTTTTTCAGCAAGATGTGGCTTGTAAGTAATTTACTCGCATCGCTTCTTGTTAAAGAGGACCTGGAAGCGGATGAAATTGAGCGAATGAAAAACGAGGATGTCCTGAGCGATCTTTTTTCTGCTCTTCCCGAGCGATATAATACAATTAAACATGTAATCATTGATGAACGCGATCAGTATCTGAGCGAAATGATTGCCAGAGCGGCAAGAGATCTGGCAAATACGGGCGGACGGAAGAAAAAACGTATTCTCGCTGTGCTTGGAGCGGGACACCTTCCAGGAGTGGAACGTCTGCTTCTTAACGGAGAGAAGCAGGACCTTGAAAGCCTTCTTGAAATCCCGCCAAAAAAACATCTGATGACCATTCTTTACTGGGGAATTTTCTCCGCGGCATTTGGATTTCTTGGTTACTATCTGACAAGATCAGGAGCACAGGCAGTCCATGATTCACTCATTGCCTGGATTGTGGGAAGAAGTCTCGGGTCAGCAATTGGAGCAATTCTTGCAAGAGCCCATCTTCTGACAATTCTTGTTACGACGGTAATGGCTCCTGTAAGTGTGTTTATTCCCGGAAGCAGATTGTGGATGTTTTCAGCGTTGACGGAAGTATGGTTGAAAAAGCCAAGGGTAGACGATTTTGAGAATATTGCCCGTGATACCTCCGATTTCAAGGGATTCATGAGAAGTCTCTACTATAATAGAATCTTAAAGCTGTTCTGGATAATAACTCTTGTATCCTTCGGTTTGACGGTCGGAAATATTATTTTCTGGGCTGTTGCAATCTATGCTATCTGATTTTAAGGCAGTATTCATATGCGAATACGAAAATTTTTTCGGATTCAGGTCTGATTGCTTAAAGTATTAATGAATAGGTAAGCAGGCAGAGAAAGAGCATATAATTTTATATGCTCTTTCTGAAATTTATCTCCCTGTTGTCGGATACATGTTGCACTATTTTTCAATTTTTTTGAATAATTATTGTGGCAACCGGGAGAGTTAATTGGTAAGTAGTATATCGTGGTCTGTTATGAGAAAAGCAGGCCAGTATCATCTCAAACGGGAGTGCTTTTATTATGAGAAAATTGGTTTCAGGATCTCTGGTTCTGATTGTATCGGTCTCCGGATTCAGCTCCGGGTGTTCAACTCTGGAAAAGCTGGGATCAAAGACAGCCTGGGCTACAGCCATCGGATGTGGAGCAGGACTTCTTGCCGGAGCGGTTTACGATGAATCGCAGCGTAAGAGCGAAGCTAAGAAGCGAAAGAACGATGTTCTGGCTATTATCAAAAAGAAAAAATCGCATAATCAAGGGAAAATTGTCGGTCTCGCTTCGGGATGTCTGATCGGTCTTGGAACAGGCGCCTATCTGGATATCATGTATGATGACATGAACGAGAAGATGGCCTCCAGAGGGATTACACTTGAGAAGGTAACGGGATCTGACGGCGAAACAGATGAGCTTCTTGTTAAAATGGATGGCGATATTTCATTTGCAACCGGTTCGGCCAATCTTCAGGGCGTGGCGAAAGAGAATGTAGGCAATTTAAGCGATGCCCTGAAAGCCTATCCGGAGACGGCTGTGAAGGTATGGGGGCATACGGATGCGACGGGTTCCAGGTCCGTAAATGAGAGACTCAGCAAGGAGAGAGCCGCAAGTGTTGCAGAAATTATGACAGACAGCTACAGTATCGAGAGTAATCGTATCGCTGATGTCAGAGGTTTTGCAAATGATAGACCTCTTCCCGGAACAAATGCGCGTGGTGCTGATACAAGAAACCGACGTGTTGAAGTTCGTATACTTCCGAATTAATCTCCATCTCAAATAATATTGGAAGATACAAAAGCGTCCGATTTACGGGCGCTTTTTTTTATTGAATCGAATTTGAGGCGGGATGAATTACTCCATTTCCATTACCCGATAAGAAATCCCTGGACTCATGCAAGTAGAATGGGATGGAATTTATCCCAGAGTCACCGTCTCATCACTCAATGAATCTTTTCTGATGGATGAAATCCGTATCGGTTCGCCGGATTTGTTACTTATCTTAACATCGCCGGAAATACTTATCGCGGTGTCAAAAATTACAGATCCTTCCACCCGTAAGGAGCGGCACTCTTTAAGCGAGGGAACTACCTTTATAAGTCTATCGAAATCTTCAATTTTTTTATAATTATCATCCAGATCGACGACAATTTCCTCTGTGCCTGCCGGAGTCATTGATCCTTCTTTTCTATTCAGAATATATGCATCGCTTCGCCTGACGAGCAGGTCGGCACAATTCTTCACCGGTGCGAAACGATTTCTCGGAATAATTATGCCTTTTGAACGTTGAAACTGTCCGATGGCAGAACCCATTGCTGTTTCCAGTTGTAATATCTCTTCTCCATTTACTTCTTTCGGATTCAGAATGACAGGGAGGGGGAGTCCGGTTGCATTGTTGAGTTTCTCGCGCAGACTCTCCAGGTTGATCCAGAGATTGTTTGTATTGAAGTAAGAGAATCTTTTTATGTCCTTGAAATCGCCGAGATGATCATCGTCCACCTGGGCTGCTTCAAGAAGTTCCACCCGGGTCAGGTCTTTATGCGTATGACGTATGAGTACGCCACCTTTTACATCGGCCAGTGTTTTGGGAGTAATCTCCATGGCAAAATCAAGATTCTGAGATATAAAAGCGGATAGAATAGCCGTGTTTACATCCGCCGCCAGGTTGTCAGAGTTTGATATAAAAGCTGTTGTGTACCCCAGAGAAAGAAGGTGGTCCAGAATGCCCGTTATCTTCATGGCCAGATAGATATCACCGTGTCCTGGAGGACACCAATCACCCGCATCGTCTCCGGAACCAGCAGGAAGAAGCGTCTCTTTGTTAATTCTCGGGATCATGTTCTGCAAAAAGTCTGAAGGCAGATCCAGCCCCATCTCTTTATTCATACTGGCGACACCGGAAACAGCCAGCGTATCTTCTCTCGTGTTAAAGGAGTTCATGAAAATAAGCGGCAGTGCTACATCATATTTCGAGCGTAGATGGTGTATCCTTTTTACCATTACTTCAAGAAAGGATATGTTTTCTTTTACGGGGATAATTGACTTGGCTCGCGTCAATCCCATTGAGGTTCCAAGACCTCCGTTAAGTTTGATTACGGCAAGTTTATTGAGAAGTGATTTCTCCGTTGCTTTATCAGGTTGGGGCAGGCTTTCAAGGCGCAGCAGGTCACTCTCTGTTATGTCTGATACTTCTTCCCATGGTATTTTACCGCTGAAACCTTCATGGACAAGTTTTACACGTCTCAGGAACTCATGCGTTACATCGTTGTGAAGATCTTTGACAGCCATCCTGTCCCGGATGGCGGATTCGATACTCGCGAATTTCATATGTGTCTCTTGTTGTATCACTTCTTGTAAATCCAGGTTTTCAAATTAAACTAATAATGGTAAAACAAAATCAAATTCATGTCCAACTATTGCAGATAAGGAGTGGTCCATATACATTGTATATGACGAAAAATTGCAAGAGCTTATTATTGAGGGTGCAAGAAAGTGTCTGACTTCTCTGCATTATGAAAAGCCATGGCAGCGCAATGACCTGTTAAAAATGGGCAAGGGTTTTATGATGGATTTCGTAAGTCTGACTTACCTGACCCATCGACGGGATGATCCGGGTAGTAGATCATTTCGGGCAAAAGTTACATCAAAGGGATCGTCAAGCCAGGATCTATAACGCACCCAGAATTCAGCCTTTCGTGATTCCCTTTTTGACATCGTATCACCGCTTTCACGCGTCATTATGGGAATAATGGCAATGTATCTGTAATAATAAACATTTTTTCCGGAAACCCGGGCCTGCAAAATTCGATAGGATTTGCTGCTGTAAAACTCAAATCCCTCAGCCCTGACTGGATATCTCTGTGCCCATATCTCCGGAAGCCTTGCATACAGTTCGTCATAAGAGGGACGGCGCGGGGCAGCCTGCAGTTCTGCAGTAAGTGTATACCTCTCCATCCCCCCTGGCACAGTCAGCGGGAAGATGGAGACGAGCAGAACTGACAGAATTCTATAAACCTTTAAATTCACAGATGGAATAAACATTCACACCCTTTTCTCTGATCTTCTTTGAGCCGTTCAGATCGGGAAGGTCAACAATACAGGCTGCGTCAACTACTTCGCCTCCCAATCTTTCCATGAGGCTTATGCCTGCAAGCATGGTCCCACCTGTAGCGATTAAATCATCAAATACAACGACGCGATCACCCTTTGTGCATGCGTCCTCATGTACTTCAATCTCGGCTTTACCATACTCCAGTTCATATTCCTGGGAAATGGATTTCCAGGGCAACTTTCCCTTTTTTCTGATAGGAACAAAGGGGATGTTTAACTCTTTGGCTACAGTAACACCCAGCAGAAATCCCCTGGCATCAATACCGCAAATGACGTCAATTTTCTGGTCCATATAGCGATGTATAAAGGCGTCCAGTGTTCCTCGCAATGCCCTCGGGTGCTGAAAAATGGGAGTTATATCACGAAACATAACACCTTTTTCGGGCCAATCCGGTATGGTTCTGATTATAGATTTTATATAGTCAGCGTCAATATGCATAAGAGTTATCCTGGTAGTGAAAAATACTGATCAATATTCCTGCTGGATTCCATTGATTGATAGTCAGGGAAGCGTTCTCCCGCTTTCCCGTCCAGTGAATTCACGGGTCCTGTCTCAAACTTCATCAGAGCACCTTCCATCCGGTAAGGAATTTACACAGAAATCAGGCCAGATCTTCCTTTTTACAGATGAGTGTTCCGATCCCCTGATCCGTAAATACCTCAAGAAGTAACGAGTGTGGAACTCTTCCGTCAATTATATGTGTCCTCCTGACTCCCCGCTCCAGGGCTGTCAGGCAGCATTCTACCTTGGGTATCATCCCGCCGGTAATAATTCCTTCGGAGATCAGTTCTTTTACATCCGGCGGAGTTAGTCCTGTGATGGTACTCTCCTGGACAATTACTCCCGGAGTGTCCGTCAGAAGGATTAACTTTTCAGCACCCAGTGCTCCGGCAATTGCGCCTGCCATTGTATCGGCATTTACATTCAGGGTGACCCCCTCTGTATTAACAGCAACCGGTGCTATGACAGGGATATAACCTGTCTCGTAGAGATCATTAATGATTTTTGGATTTATGCCGGATCGACCCAGTTTCCCGACACGACCGAGAGATATATCTTCTGTGGAACCATCGCTGTTCTGCTTTCGAAGCGTGTGAAGTTCTGCAGTGGCAAGACTGCCGTCTTTTCCGGATATACCCACAGCTCTTCCGCCTTCATGGTTAATGAGAGAAACGATCTCCTTGTTAACGCGGCCCGAAAGAACCATTTCAACAACTTCCATGGCTGCTTCATCGGTAACTCTGTGACCTTCAACAAACTCTGATGAGATTCCCAGATCATGCAACAGCTTATTGATCTGGGGCCCACCCCCATGAACGATAATAGGTCGCATCCCAACAAGTTGTAAAAGGACAACATCTCTTGCAAAATCGGCGCGCAAAGAGGGATCTTTCATGGC
>JBNKQE010000137.1:0-11533 GCA_050295715.1 Leptospirales bacterium | reverse complement strand
GCATCGATTATTGAGGCGAATCAATCCGCGTGTGATTTTTACGGATACTCAAAAGATGAATTTGTCAAGCTAAGTATTTTTGACCTGAATACAAGTTCCGTTGAAGAGACGAAGAAGCGTATTAGCAATACATTAAAGAAAAGTGGTGAATTAATTTTTACGGAACATAAATTAAAATCCGGGGAGTTTCGCAATGTAGAAATATTTACTTCTCCCATTTCAATGGGGCATCATGAATATTATATGTCTATCGTTCATGATGTCACCGATCGTGTTCGTGCTCAGCGTGAGAGAGATGAAATAGAAGAACAATTGCGGCATTCCCAGAAACTTCATGCCATCGGTACTCTTGCCAGCGGTATAGCACATGATTTTAACAACCTTCTGTTTGGTATTCTGGGTAATCTCCGGCTTGCAATAGAGGAGATAGAAAATAAGGAACTGAGCCTCAAATTTCTGAACCAGGCTTACGGAGCGGGAGGAAGAGCCAGGGACCTTATAAAACAGATACTTGCTTTTAGCAGACAACGGGATACGGAGTCGATTACAGTTGACCTTGTACCAATAATAAAAGAAAATCTTCAGTTCTTGAGATCCACTTTGCCCGTCAACCTTGAGATAGTTGCAGATATCGGCCCGGTTTCTTGTAATATCTCCGGAGACCCAACACAGATTACCCAGTCTATTATAAATCTATGTGTAAATGCTGTAGATGCGATGGAAGATTTCGGGGGAATGTTGACACTCAGGCTCAGTGAAGTTGATGTCGATTCCCTGTTTGCTAAATCGCGGGAGATTCATGTTGGTAGCTATGCAAAATTGGAAATTATCGATACTGGATCGGGAATTCCTGCAGTTATTCAGAATAGAATTTTTGATCCCTTCTTCACGACCAAGCCTCCAGGCAAAGGAACCGGGCTTGGATTATCAGTTGTATATGGAATAGTAAAAAAACATAATGGGACGATAGCTGTGGAGAGTAATCCGGGGAGAGGGAGTAATTTCAGCATTTATCTGCCCATTATAAAAGAAGAAAAGAAGAACGTGATTTCACAGAACCACGATACAATCTTCAACGAAAAGAGTAAAAGTAATCTTAAAATCCTTCTCGTGGAGGATGATGAGACAATTCTGCAGGTGCTGCTGGAGATACTCAAACGTTTTGGATATGAGGCTGCTGGATACAGTATCGTAACAGATGCTGTGGAAAAATTTACAGAGAATCCATCACAATTTGACATACTCATAACAGATCAATCCATGCCTGGAATGAACGGTATGGAACTGGCGGCACATCTTACATCCTATCGCAAGGATTTTCCTGTAATACTTATATCGGGTTACACATATCCCGATATAACACAGGAGATGCAGGAGAGCGGAATTGTAGCCTGTCTGCCAAAACCGGTAATATTAAGAGAGTTGAGACAGACGATTGAAAGTCTTATAACCTGAGGCATGTGTATTCATTTTCTCGTTTTTTCAGTATACCTGGAGGCGATTGCACTTGCCTGTATTGAAAATCTGATTGACTCATTCTGAGTATCCCTGCAATTGTTATTATTAGGCAAGCAATTCGGGTAATGGGGTGAAACTCCCTGGCTGTCCACGCAACTGTAAAGGATTCTATCCTGAGTCAGAAAACCGATTGTTGGCAATCTCAATATTCCTGGCGGTGGAACAGGTAATGGGAATCAGGGAATTCATACCCTTTTTCTCCTGATACTGAAGTATCGTAAACCACTCAACCCCAATTTTCAGGAGAAAAAAATGCATATTGAACCGGGCTTTATTCACGGCACTAAAATTGTAATAGCCAATGCCACACTTCTGGGTGTGCTTGCTTACCATAGTAAAAAGATCCTTAAAAATATTCCTGTTACGCTGGTTCGAACAGCTATGGCGGCTCTGTTTTTTAGCGTATTTATGCAGTCATTTCATCTAAATGTAGGTCCTTCTGAACTCCATTTTGTTGGCGCTATGGCGCTCTATTTGACCCTGGGATTTACTCCCGTTCTTTATGGGTTTGCACTGGGGCTTCTGTTACAGGGAGTTTTTTTTGAACCTACTGATTTGATACACCTTTCAGTCAACAGTCTTTCATTGATTGTACCTCTCATTGCAGTTCACTATGCAAAAGGAAAGCAGTTGCTTTCTCAGGATATTTCAAGAATATCTTTTAAAAATATTTTGTCTCTGGATATGACTTATTATAGCGGAGTAACATTTATGGTGGGCTTCTGGCTGCTTGGTGAGGGGACAACAACATTCGCTGCCTGGGCACAGTTTGCGCTTTCTTATCTTGCTGTTGTTGCTGTCGAACCCGTATTTACTCTGGGAGCAGTGACTCTGCTTCGCAGGTATAAAGAGAACAGTTTAGTAAATACCTGTTTTGCTACTGAAAACCTTTAATTATATTCCCACGTCCCGTAATTCAATTTTGTTGAATTACGGGATACTGAGTAGTAATACATTTATAAGAAGCTGAGGACTGCTAATTTACTATTCACCTGTTATACAGTATGTTTCTATTCCTTACTACCTCACTGTTAAATCAAAAAAAACACAAATTAACATGCTCTCGATCATTTGGTTAATTATGATAAATTTCTTATGAGATTTCAAAAGAACACAGCTGTTTTGAGACTTGTAAAATATCCGACTATCTGGTTGTAATTTACGGAATATAAAGTTACTTTATAAATATAAAGTAATCTGCTTGTCTCCACAGCCTGTCTAAAAAAAATGGATGTTTCAGGTGGAGCACACACGCAGGGAAAACTGATCTTGATCAATCCGGGCATTTGCCTTTTTGCATTCTCCAGAACTCTCACTGACAGCTTATCTACTTCATGATATTGTTAATTATATTTGCGTGTCCAATTGTATCTATCCTGAGCAATCAAACATATCAGATGGTTGTATTTTTACAGGAGTTTAAATGTTTACTTTATATCATAAGCACGCGGCCGGTGCAAGAGACGATATCCTTTCCGGTCTCACGGTGGCACTTGCCCTCGTACCTGAAGCAGTTGCTTTTTCATTTGTGGCAGGAGTGAATCCACTTACGGGTCTCTATGCAGCATTCATTGTTGGACTGATAACATCTCTCATTGGAGGCCGACCGGGAATGATTTCTGGCGCAACAGGTGCGCTGGCTGTTGTAATGGTTAACCTTGTATCAGAGCATGGTGTTGAATACTTATTTGCTACAGTGGTTCTGATGGGGATTTTTCAGGTCCTAGCAGGCGTACTGAAGCTTGGTAAATTCATACGAATGGTACCGCATCCGGTAATGCTTGGTTTTGTCAATGGACTTGCCATTGTTATTTTTCTGGCTCAACTTCCCCAGTTCAAGGTCTCCGTAAGCGATGGAGCAGGTGGAATGATCCAGCAGTGGATGCCTGCTGACCAGCTTTCCATGATGATAGCTCTTGTCTTTGCCACTATGGCTATAATGTATATTTTACCGAAAATTACGAGAGCTGTTCCTGCAGGACTTGTTGCCATTATTGTTATCTCTCTTGCCGTAATTTTCGGAGATTTGAATACGAAAACCGTGGGTGATATTGCGAAAATAGGTGGGAGCTTTCCTCCGTTTCATCTTCCACAAATACCATTGTCTTTAGAAACGATTCGAATCATTTTACCTTATTCACTTATCCTTGCAGCTATCGGTCTGATTGAGTCGCTTCTTACTATGAGCGCCATAGATGAAATGACAGAGACTCGAGGGCGCGGGAATCGCGTATGTATAGGTCAGGGAACCGCCAATGTTGTCACCGGGTTTTTCGGTGGAATGGGTGGCTGTGCGATGATCGGGCAGAGTATGATTAACATTTCGTCCGGGGGGCTCAGGCACCTCTCCGGAATTGCTGCTTCCCTGTTTTTGCTCAGTTTTATTCTCTTTGCGTCATCACTTATTGAGATGATTCCAGTGGCTGCACTCGTGGGCATTATGTTTATGGTTGTGATTGGTACATTTGAGTGGGGAAGTTTCAGTATCATTAAGAAAGTACCCAGAGAAGATACCTTTGTTGCTATACTTGTGGCCGTTGTTACGGTTTTTTCAGACCTGGCCATTGCTGTTATAGTTGGTGTGATAGTATCCGCTCTTGTGTTTGCATGGCAGCATGCGAAACATATTTATGTCGAATCATCAAGACCCGATGAAAATACAATCATATACTCCCTGCGTGGTCCTTTGTTTTTTGCTTCTGTCCATCGTTTTGGAGATCTTTTTGATCCTTCCAATGATCCCGCGGATGTAATTATTGATTTTGCCCGTTCCAGGGTAGCAGATCATTCAGCAATCCAGGCTATTGATCATCTTGCTGAAAGATATGCTAAAGCCGGAAAAACATTGCGGTTACGTCACCTCAGTGAAGAGTGCCGTCAACTTCTGGAGACTGCAGGTGATCTTGTTGAAGTGAATATTATTGCTGATCCCAGATACCGTGTGGCAAATGATAAATTGGCTATATGATATTTCACAATGATTTAATTCAACTTACTGAAACTGAAGGCTCTTTCTACAGTCCAAAGCTTCTGATAGATCTTATTTTCGAGTCTCTGGCCAATAATATGGTGCGAAATGCGATAGAAATTATCCTGGAACCGGCACAGATGGTTCCAGGGGAATCCGCGCTTTTCGTGCGAAAGGGGAATCACAATTGCCGAATAACCACAAACTGCCATGTATAATGTAATGCTTGCTACCTCTTTTAATATCGGAGATGTGGATCTTATACTTTCACCTGACCAAATCGTCCTGGAACTGAATGGTAATGGCAATTTCATGGAGTGGATGGTTCGCAATTATGAAATCCACTTGAAGTTGAGTTGAATAATCCGGGAGAACCTATCTGGGTCAGACTGGATAGAGGGATCTGGAAGGATGATGATAAAATCTTTGCGTTGATTACAATGCTTATTATTACAGAGGAAATCAAATCAAAGAAACTGTTCCTGGCTGCCCAACAGGAGCTTGAAAAGCATACCAACAATTCAAAAGAAGAAATTGCTCGTGAAGTTCAGAAAATCTTGAAAAGGAGATTTTAATCACCCGTCAGTCACAATTCGCATCAATGGGAGAGATGATCAGAACTATTGTTCATCAATGGCGGCAACCTCTGAAAATGATTGGTATCCATTTGCAGAACCAGAATATACCGGGGGCGCCGGTTAATGATAATACTTAATGAATGAGCGGTAGATTAAGAATAATAAATAAAAATATTAACAATATCCGTATGATTATTTTTAGTTTAGTTCCATGCATTTAAGTCAAAAATCCAAATTTTATTGTTTAAATCTACGTTCAGGCTGTTTTACATATGACCCGGCCAATATTTAATTAATTGACTGGCGCAAAATTACCCGGTCCATGCCCTTCTACAGTAACTGATATTTCCCAGATTTCTCACTAAAATGTTTTCAGGTTTCTAAAGTTAGTGTGGATAGAGCCAGTTTTTGAGTTTATTACCGCTCAAGAAGCATAAATTATTTTGTTCACTCATTGAATTTTCTAATCTATAATAAAAAAGAAAACTACCGTACCCTTTTTTCGTCTAATTTTTTAGGATTAGAAATAAATCAATATTTACTATGAGTTCTCTTATTGTAGTAATTCTCTGCTGAGTGTGACTGTATATTAACTTATCGTATGTTTGGCATGTTTTTTCTTAAATAGTTTATTAATTATTATATTATGTAATATAAATATTGTATGATGGAACTATAACCCCACTGGAACGGGAGTATGAATACAATGAGTATAGACCCTGTAACATTCATAATCGCTTCCAGCTTTATACAATTCGTATCTTCTATTACATTTGTTCTGTTCTGGTATGTAAATAGAGAGTATTACAGAGAGTTGTACCTCTGGGCTTTTGGATTATTTTTACTTTCTCTCTCAGATTTGTTAATTGTGCAACCATGGCTTGGCAAGGTTGAATACGGTTCTATGTTTGTATCCGTTCTCCATGTAGCCGGTCTTGTGGTTATCCTGGATGGTATTATCAGATTTGAGAGGGAAACCAATTATGTAAATATTAATTACTTGCTTATTCCATTTTCAATAATTGTGGAGTATATATTTTTTCCAAAAGATATACTCCATGGTCCGGTTGATCTGCTGGTTGTTTTTATTGTGTCAAGTCAAATTATCTATAAATTTTATATAAAGTCCAGAAAGGGAAGTAAAGAAATTAGATATGTAAACTATTTTAATATTGTCGCATTCTCTGGATTGATTCTGCTTGTTTTCTGGAACTGGTATGATATCTACCTGGAAAAAAATTTTCGAGGATTTATTTATAATAGTAAATCATATGCGATACTTCATGGAATAATGCATATTTACTGGGCCATTGCTTCTCTAATCTGCTTAACTCTGACGATAAGTTCTCAGTTGATAGAAATCTCAAAAAAGAATAGTAAAAAATTGAAAGATGCCCAGCGTATTGCTCGAATGGGTAACTGGGAAATGAATATTGATGATGGGTCCATGACCTGGTCTCAGGAGATTTACAAAATATTCGGTAAGCAAGCAGAAATGTTTAAGCCGAATTATGAAAAATTCCTATCTCTCGTGCATCCGGAAGATCGAGAGCAGATTTCGCAAATTCTTACGAAAATTAAAATGGGATATCAAATATATTTTGAATTCGTTTCACGGATTTCCGTTAAGAAGCATATTCGATATGTTAAGGTTTTTGGAGAACTCGATCGTAGAGAAAGTGAAAATACAGTAATGGGAACTGTTATTGATATTACTGAGATAAAGAAATCGGAGATCGAATTGTTAAAAACCTACAGTCTGCTAGAGCAGACAAGTGAAGCCGCTCAGATAGGGACCTGGGAGGTCAAAATATCAAGTGGCAATATTGTATGGAGTCCGGTTGCCAGAAAGATTTTCGAAGTAAATGATGAAAGAAGCATGAAACTGGATGAAACCATAGAGTTTATTAAGGAAGGGTCCTGTCAAAAATCATTTCAAGAGTCGATTCATTTAGCTGTGAATGAAGGAGAGTCTTTTGATATTGAACTGGAAATGTCAACTGCCAGAGGTAACGACAAATGGCTCAGGTCTATTGGGATACCTGTAAAAGAAGGGAAAAAAATAGGCAGGATTTATGGATTATTTCAAGATATTACTTCAATAAAGAAAACCGAGGAGATGTTGTTACAGGCAAGAGAGACGGCGGAAGTTGCGAATCGTGCAAAAAGTGTTTTTCTTACCAATATGAGTCATGAACTGCGAACACCTCTCAATGCTATCCAGGGATTCGCGCAAATTCTTGAGTATGAAGAAAATCTAAATGATAAACAAAAAGATTATGTTCGTACCATAATCAGGAGTGGTGATACACTTCTTACATTAATAAACGATGTATTGGATATGGCCAGAATAGAATCAGGAAATCTTGAGTTGAATAAAGAAAATTTTTCGATTCATGATTGTATGGAATCTATTCGTGAGGTCATTGAAGAACGAGCAAGAAAGAAAGGATTATCTCTGCTTATCGAAATCGAAGATGGAATTTCGGATTTTGTTTATGGTGATAAGCGAAGACTTCAGCAAATTTTATATAATCTCCTGTCGAATGCTGTAAAATTTACTGGGAATGGGACTATCATTCTGCGTATTTACGGAAAAAATGATTTAACATGTTTCGAAGTAGAGGATACAGGAATTGGAATATCGGAAAAAAATCTAAAGCGTATTTTTGAACCTTTTCAGATTACGAATGAAAAAATTCTAAAAACAGAAGGTTCTGGGCTTGGCTTGCCAATTAGCCAGAAGCTGGCAAGTTTAATGAGCAGTCAAATATTAGTCAAAAGTCATCTGAACAAAGGAAGTAGATTCTGGCTGGATATAAACCTGCCTGCTGCTAAAATTACTACGGAAGACTATTTAAGAGAAGAAAGCAAACATATTATTGGGTATAAGTGGAGAGAGAATAACTCAGGAGGGCATGCGAAAGACGAAAAAATAAAAATGTTGGTTCTGGATGATGTTGAATTAAATCGTATATTGATTAAAAATTATCTTAGCAGGTTGGGAATGGAAGTGATAGAGGGGGGTGACGGTAAGAAAGGCCTTGAAATGACTATGAAATACAGACCGCATCTTATACTGCTGGATCTAATTATGCCTGTTATGGGAGGGTTTGAAATGGTGCGAAAGCTAAGAGAAACTCGTGAGATTGCCCATGTCCCTGTTATTGCACTTTCCGGTAATGCTTCCGTTAATACAAAAGAAGTATGTATTGAGTCCGGTTGCAATGGTTACGTTCCCAAACCATTTCGTTTTGATGAATTGCTGGATAGTATTGGTGAGCAACTTGAAATTGAATGGGTTTATAGCGGGAATAATATTGTAGAAGAAAAGAAGAATTCGGATGAATCAGAACAAATCATTTTTCCACAAAATTCTATGCTTGAGGAATTAAGTAATATCGTAAGGTTACGAAATCTTACCGGGTTAGAAAATTATGTAATTGATTTGAAAAGATCAGAAAGTGATGAATTAAACGGCTTTGTTGAATTGTTGGAACAACACATGAAGCGGCTTGATTTCGAGAGTATTGAAAAAATATTGATTAAGCATGATACAAGTATGAGACAGTTCCTCCAGTGGGGAATTGAAGAATATTTTGAAAATACAACAGGAAGATAGTTATTTATAAGAATAAATTAATGTGGAATAGGTGATACTATGAATGTCCCTGAAGAATTAAAAAATAGTACCATTCTGCTCGTTGATGATAAACTTGATAACCTGAATGTTCTTATTACACATTTTAAGAGATCGGGATTTAATATTTTTGTTGCCAGGAGCGGAGAGGAAGCGTTGCGAATAATGGGAGAAGTGTTTCCTGATATTATTTTACTTGATATTTTGATGCCCGGGAAAAGTGGATTTGATGTAATTAAGGAAATAAAACAATCACCTGAGTTAAATGAAATACCTGTTATTTTTCTGACTGCTTTGCATGAAACGGAACACGAAGTCAAAGGGCTTGAGATGGGAGCTGTTGATTATGTAACAAAACCTGTTAAACTTGAAACGGTAATGGCCCGGGTCATTACGCATTTAACCGTTCACTATCAAAGAAAGCTTCTTCGTGATTTAAATGCAACCAAAGACAGGTTTTTCTCCATAATTGGTCACGATTTGCGAGGTCCAATAGGAAGTATTCATACGCTAGTAGAATTAATGCAAGAAGATTATGAATCATATTCAATGGAGGAAGTAAAGGGATTTCTTGCATTGTTAAACGATTCCTCACTTGGGGTTCAAAAGTTACTGGAAAATTTACTCGAATGGTCTAAGGTTGAAAAAGGTACAATGCCTTTTCAGCCTGAAAAATTGGATTCTTATATGGTTACTCGAAATAATCTTGAATTATTCAGGGTCCATGCCAGCCAGAAAAATATACAACTTGAGAATAATCTTTCGCCTCAAACATGGATAAATGCTGACATGCACATGTTTCAGACTATCATAAGAAACCTGGTGGGAAATGCTCTGAAATTCACTATGCCCGGTGGAAAGGTGAATATTGAATCTAAACCGTATCAATCCCGGTTTGTTGAGTTTATTGTTAGCGATACGGGAATCGGTATGAATGGCCATGAGACGGAGAATCTTTTTAATATTGGTCAAAAAAAGAACAGTCGAGGAACGAATGGAGAGAAGGGTTCTGGTCTTGGTTTGATTATCTGCAAAGGAATGATTGAAAGACATGGTGGGAACATACATGTTAACAGTGCTCCCCAGAAAGGGACTCAGTTTCATTTTACACTTCCTGTTGCAGAACCTTGATTAAGAAGTGATTGATAGAATTTATATCAATATTAAAAAATATTAATATTATGCATATATTGCTTTATTTTTTTGAATGAATATATATTTATTCGTCCAATATAAATTGCTGATTATTCGTTCAGGAGGGAGATATGCCAGTAAGTTACATGCCAAAATATACAGATTCTACAACCAGCAAAAAGAAGAAACATCCAATGGTTGTTGATTATATGACCCGAAAACTTATTACCATGAAACCTGACATGGACGTTTATGAAACAATGAATATTCTCATTAAGAATGGTATATCCGGAGCTCCGGTTGTTGCAGAAAATGGTGAGGTCGTTGGAGTTGTATCAGAAAAAGATTGTTTGAAAGTTATTGAGATGGAGCATTATTACGAGCAACCCTCATTGCCGTTGAGTGAATTTATGAGCTCTGATGTTCATGGCGTTGAAGATGATACTGATATATATGATGTAATGAAAATATTCATTGCAAAAAACTATCGAAGATTACCGGTGTTTCAAGAAGGAAAACTTGTGGGGCAAATAAGCCGAAGAGACTGCCTGAAAGCCTTGATTCAGCACAAAGGTCAACAGTAAATATTAAAAAAATTACAATTCATTTCATTTTATACTCTCACATTGATAATCCTGAATTCTCGTGGACGGATAGAATATGAGTGCTTGAATTCCGGATCTGGCATTCTGCTTTCGAAAAGCGCGGGATGAATGTAAATAAGTATTGTATTCCGCCGGGATCTTTAGTAAAGTTTTCCAGAATGCAAAGGTACTATCAATGTATTCCTGCCGAATGTCTTCTGTTTTATCTGTAAGAGGACAGTTCATGTTTTTTCTGATTCTATCATCGCTGAGCACTCCAGGAATAAAAACAAGTCCTGTCAGCACACCCTTATTATCAATATATGGTTCCAGTGGAAATGTTCTGCATGCGATACTTCGCTGCTCCCTTTTACATCTGGCTGCACCGGTACATTCGCAGTATATCTCATGCGGTGAGATTTGTTTGGCCAGTCTTCTTTCTTTATTGTTTGATGGTTTCCAGATTGACCAGAGCTCTCCCATTTTCTGCAGCATAGAAAGTTCAGAACGGTATAACAGAGGAATTGTAATAGTTGAGTCGCAGCAAAATGGGATACCATTGTTCGATACAGAACAGAGAGATCCACAGTCGTATTCTGTAATATTTTCGTCGAGTAATGTATGGTAAGATCGGATAGCTTGCTCGGAGAGTTCCGGCGGAGCTGCGTATTTTGAGAGTGAACTTTTCTTGTTTTTTTTCATTCACTGACAGTCTAAGAAATGAAGTTTTACGGAAAAGTACATTTTCTATCTGCATACTGCATATTTAAGCGGATGAATATCTATTAATATATTAAATATATAAAATTATCCGTCAAACAATTTACAATACATGCTTTTATGCAGGTATCGACGAGGTCAGGATAAATCAGATTAACGAATTGAATATTCGAAGTAACTTTTCTCAAGCAATACCCGGCAAGGAATTGTATGATAAATGATGATATCAAATTAATTTATGAGAGTTTGCTGGAGAAAATTGTCCCTTTCTATATCTCGCATCTGGATTTGATTCTCATCTTAATGAAGCTTACTGGATTATTTGCCGGTTTGCTTGTCATCATCGGCCAGGATGTGGCTCCTATGACTCCCCTTAGGGCCAGTCAGATCC
>JBNKQE010000136.1:0-11610 GCA_050295715.1 Leptospirales bacterium | reverse complement strand
CTAAGATAATTGCTCCAGCAGCTTTTGCAGCAGCTTTATATCCTAATTTAGCAGCCAATTCAAATGATAAAGCATCAGAATCCACAGGGTGGAAAGATCCATCCTTTAAAACAATTTTTAAAGAATCAATATCAACCAATCTCAGAAACAGCCCCAATTACTGATGGGTTTTTTATAATTGAGATAAATGGCAAACGGTTTGCAGTTTCAAACCTTATAACTATTGGGGAATTTAAATCGTTCATGTCTAACAATGCAGATTATTCCCAATATCGAAAACGATTGGAATATACAGAAAACAAATCAACAGATAGGCAACAAGAAAAATTTGACATAAAGTCCACACTTCGTCAAGTAAGTAATGTTGATAACTGGATGAGTGTCAATCAAGACGATGATACTCTACCGGCATCCGTTACATGGTATGATGCTATGGCATATACCGCATGGACCAGCAAAAATAATAAATTGCCTGTTCGCCTACTAAATGAAACCGAATTTCGAAACATTGCAACTTGCTTGATACCACTGGATATTAAAGATTATTTTTCTTCGTATATTGACAAGAAGAATGACGATATTATCGAAAACCCTAACACAATATTAAAGGCAAGTTTAAGAAGGGCTTTAAAAAAACGCTTATGCATATTTAGCCACACAGACGGCACTCCTATTGATGGACATCCTCCCTATATGCCCGAAGAAGAATTTCAAAGCTTAATATTCAAATACGACATGAATGAACTCAAATGGAAAGAGTCAGAAACTGGTCTTCGGTTTATAAACTCACCCTATTTCGGAGAATGGCTCCAGCCACAAGGAGCCGCAATAAATTGTTGGACCTTAGCTTCACTAATGTCAAGTCCAACATTACTTGCATCACCATCACGAATGAGGTTTTCACCTCTAAGTACCGGTAAATACAAATCCAGGAAGATTGGATTCCGTATGATTTACGAGATTGGTTGATGAAGTGGCGGGAACCTCTTAGCTCCTGCCTGTTACTTTCATAAATTCAAATATCTAATTTTCACAATGAACCTGTTTTCGAATTCGAAATGGGTTTATGTGAAATATTCACTTAATCATTCAACTCAAACCATTTATCGAGATCCCTGGAGGTAGGCGAATCATGTCTATTACAATAAACTACCACCTCAACGCGAGGTGTAACTTTTCTTGCAAACACTGTTTTATCGATAAAAAGCGAATCGAGGTTTCAGTCGAAAATAAACTTAAACTTCTAACATCTGTCATTCGTGGCGCACAAGCCGAATTCAATGATGTAAGAATTAATTTCGCGGGCGGAGAACCTACTCTCAACCGAGACCTTCCCATATTAATTGAACATGCAGCGGATATGGGGGCGAAAACATCTCTTATAACAAATGGATGGAATCTTTTAAAACAACCAAAACTTCTGGATTCCCTGCGATTGGATATGCTAGGGATCAGCATCGACTCTTTCTCAAAAGGGACCTGTCAATCGATTGGTAGAAAGATAATCCCTTTCAATGGCTTACTGGAGATCTTTTCCAGAGCCAGAGAAAAAGGAATGTATACAAAATTAAATACAGTCGTAACCCCTTATAATTTCAACGAATTAATGGTACCTCTAGTATTAAATCTTGGAGTGAATCGCTGGAAAATCTTTCAATCCATTCCTGTGATAAAAAACCATAGCGACAAAGGAGACTATTTTTGCAGCGATATGCAATTCAGTATCTTCTGCGAACGGAATGCAATTCCCGACAAGTCTCGAACCTGCCAAATTATTGAAAACGAATCCCAAATCCGTGGAAGTTATTTGATGGTCTCTGCTGACGGAAGATTCTACGATTCATTACAGGGTCATTATAGTTATAGCGACCCAATCCTTGAAGCTGGATTTGAAAAAGCCATTAAACAGATCCATTTTGATAGCAGCCTCTTCCTTGCTAGAGGTGGTGACTACTCTTTAAGAACGGAGGCTATTCTATGAATTCCTCCAGTAATTTACCCAATTTAATAAAAAATGCACTAAAGGATCTAGATAATATGATACATTCCGGCGTAAACGTTCACAAACTAAAAGGAAAGAAACTAAAACGCACCCGCAGGTATTATCGCTTTCCACTTCCTGCGCATTACCGGGCCATCTACAGGCGATATGAATCTGTCTACAAATTTGTTTGGGCGGGATCTCATGAAGATTATAACAACCTCTGGAGGCGTCTTCGATAGTTTGTTAGTTTGAACACCTTACAAGCGACATATCTTGTGATTGATTTTTTGATTAACAGGGTTAATGTTATTCGACCACCACCTCCTCATCATTGAGGAAATGGTGGTGGTTGGGTATTGTAATAATTCGTTTTTCATATAGAAGACCAATAGAAAAATATCGCTGATTTAATTAATAATTCCGGAGATTGCCAGGGGAAATATTCATGGAAAAATCCCCCATCTCATAGGGTCCCTGGGGCTTCTGCTACCCCCAGGGACCAGGGGCCCTCCAGCTTTTGTTACTGGAATCCTGGTTCAATATACTGGATAACACGGGGAGAATGAAATCCCGAATGCCAGACACAATTTCACTGAATGGTTCCGGCAAATGATCCTGATCCAATCGTTTTCTGAAAGCATTCCAGAGAGTCTGCCTGTCTCGAACAAATTGCTCACTGAAAGCTGTCAATTCTGCGGGAACTTCTGTATCACGATGAGAGAATGTCTGGCGTATAGCTTCTGACAGAGTATCCATCTGAAAATCAAACTGTCGGGAAAGAGCCCAGATATCATAGAAATCCTTCATCCGGCTATTTATCTCTCCCAGGTGCACCATCGCCTGTAATTTTTCAGCAATGGAGCTTTCTCGACTGTAACAGAGAAGTTCCGGCTCCGGTAGATCCAGAATGACGGGAAATTTGGACTGCCTGGCTTCGGGGTAAATGGCATCACCGAACCCGATGTCAATCTGCATGGGAATCTTTGCTTTTTCCAGTAATCCACTGAATTTCACCCGGACTCCGCGATAATCCGCTTCTTCGGTTATCTCTTCAATCTGGATAGAGCTGGAGTCAAATTCCAGTCCATCCGGATCGGTTTCGAATTGAAGGATTTCCTGAAAGACTTGAGCAATACTCTCATGATCGTTGCTGGTTTTACCCAGCATATCAATATCCATCGTAGGGCGAATCCTGGAAACCTCCCATACCTGTAAAAGCAGAGCCCCTTTCAGTATGAATTTCCGGTTGTGTGGAGAGCGGGAAAGACGGTAAAGAAACCTCTCCATTGCAAAATATTGGAGTAATTCCTGAAACGGTCGCTTCTCATTTCGAGCCTTATCCAGAAGCCTCTGGCGTATGGAAGCCGAGAGATTTTTCATGATACCGCCTCAATATAAGGTCTAATCACCTTCTCTACCCGGCAGACTCTCGCATACTGCATGACAAGGTCCCAGTTGGGCTTCTTTCGTTCCCTGTAAAGCTTCAGGGCCTCAAGGGCGATATCCATTCCGATTTTGTTTCTGAATTTGAAACAATCAGCCAGTGTTTTTTCGGCCGAATAGACTTTGACACTCTCCCCATCTATGCGGTGTTCTTCTATCCCTGAATTATAGACCGGATCTGTGAAACGGTGAACTTCTATAGGTGGATAATCCAGGGATGGAACCCGAAGCCTTCTGGGTATTGCTATAAAGACCTGGTGTGGGATCTGAGATGTCATCTGGTGAAACGCCAGAGCAGAAATCAGGCAGATAACAGCCTCAGGAACTCTAAGAGTCACTGTTACAATGTCCGGATTGCTGATTGGTGGTAGCTCCACAAGCCTGTAAATTCCTCTACTCACCTTTTCAATCCACCCTTCTTTAACAAGTGAGTAAAGGGTATATCTATTTATTCCCAGCTTGAGGGCTTCACTCATTCGGAGGAGCCCTCCATGATCTCTGAATATTTCAAGTGCAGGTTCGTTCATGGCAGTTCAGACATCCAGCATCCTTTTTTATACATTTGGATGCATTTTGTCTGACTGTCAAGTTTGAAATACGATGTGAGAATGTCTTGCGAATGGAAACCATCCCAATTTATCAAATCATCAATTCGAAGTTCCTGGTAGAACGAATATGCGGAACGCTTTGACCGAAACGTCCTTGGTCTTCATCACCGGAATTCATGCGTGAAATTCGCTCAGGATAGTTTTTTGGAAGGTACAAGTCAGAATTATAAATAGTTACTTCGACGTAACCCAAGGAATGACACCACAGTAAAGTCTGACAGACCAGACTACCGATGTAAAAACTCGTTTCCTTATAGTGAACGGCTTTTCTGACTACGGTGCACCTGGATTTTTGTCACCTTAACAAAAAATTCTAAAGATTAAGGGTTAAGGATTTAGACCATAGGGAGGAAAGATACAAAAAGTATCTTTCCTCCCTATGGTTCTTTTACATCACTCACAGGGGCCTCTATACAGGGAGACAATGAAATTATTCCGATACGCGTCATCAATGACTCCGGACCATTCAACGGATCTCCCGCCCAAAGCATCACCTTTGTGGGAAAACTCCCAGCCAAAGATAAAATCCAGAGCCCCGGGGTTTACCTTTCCGTAGTTATGCAAACGTCTTTGAATAAGCTCTCCCACCGTCCCCTGGAGGTGATAATTCACAACGCAAAGAGAGGCTTCGCCTGTTACTGAAAAAGCGACGGTCCGCTGCAACCCCTTTTCCCCCGGCCCCGGGCACAACCGGGTATCCTGTTCCAGAACGTGGGTGGTGGGATGCACAACACGGGCCAGCACCGTCCCACCGATGCGCTGGTTGGCCCCATCGTATGCACTAAACTCCACCATACGAAAGAGATCGCCATCGGGAAGGCAGTGCCCCGCCCGTTTCAGATGGATCATCGCCTGAATCAGAGGCGAACCGGTTTCCGAATGGATGGTTTTGCGAAACTTTACAGAAAACATCTCTTTGTCCTGAAGTAAATCCCGGATCCCCAGGAGGGAGTGGTTTCCCTTTTTCATATCACCGTAATGACACTTTTGACAGCTTTTCTTTGTGGTTTCGTAGTGTTCGTGGAACTCGCGGAAGGTGGACTGCATGGGATCTGCAGAGTATTCTATAGAATGGCCCAGACTTTTGGGGAAAGGAAATTCATGGCACGATTTACAGAAATCGCCGCGACGAAGGGAAGGGTCAACGTAAATTTCGTGAAGGCTCCGTTTGCGCGCATCCATTCCTGGTTCTTTCCCGGTATAAATCTTTCCCTCTCTTACATGACAGACAGCACAGTTGATACCTTCACTGCGAAATTCGCTATTCTCCTGGGATTTCCGGGAATGAAAGTTGATCTGTCCCCTTTCGTCCAGATCGGCAGTTTGTAAAGAGAGGGGGGCGTGGCAGTTCACACACCAACCCTCCGGCTCCACAAGCAATCCGGCGCGAAACACCGGATCTTCCCAGGAGCGACCATGCTTCGAGCGTTTCCAGGTATCGTACTCCTTGCGGTGGCAGTCGCGACAGGAGCTGGCCCGCAGAATCTCCAGAGCCTCCCCGTAGTAACTCATATCCACGGGGGCAAGGCCGTTATGAAAGGAGTCGTTTACGGGATTTTCTTCCAGAGCCCGTCCCGGATGGCAGAGAAGACAGCTAATATGGCTACGGGCCTGGGAATCGTTGGAGGAATCGGCCCTGCAAGCTGCGAAAAGGGGTAGCATGAAAAAAACCAAAAGAAAAATCCAAACATGCCTGTAAGAGTAGTGATAGCGAAGAAAAATATTGGGGCTTACACAAAATGGTGGGCGAAAGTGTGAACATAAGGTAAAAGGAAAAGAGAGATCTTCCCAAAAATCTCTTTTCCTTTTGCCTCCAGTTTCTCCCCCTCTGGAATTATTCGGCAGATCCGTTAAAGACTGCGACATGATCCTGTTCCGAAGGCTCAGAGTCTTTCCGGGGTTAGGCAGGAGTATTCCAGTTTATCCTGGCTTGCCGCCTCATGAAAAATATCGATGACTTTTTTCGAAGAAGAATTCTGGAATTCCACCGGCCAGGGCTCCTTTCCCGGTTCCATCTCCTCTTCCGTATATTGAATCTTTGGCTCATCGGAACCCCGGGGTGTTATTGAGATGTTCACAATAAACTTAGCATCGCTCTTTCCATACCGGGCAAGTGCCTTCTCTTTACAGGTGTTCAGGCACTGGTTCAGCAATTTATCGTCCGGTCCGTAAAGTAAATCGTCACACTCAGGACAGACAAGGGGAACAGCAACCGGTTCGGTGCGAAGCTCAATGTGGTTCTCCACTCGCTTCCAGTAGAAAGAATAATTCGCGGCATCCGCAGTTCCCCTCCCCTCCACTACTTTATTAATAATACCGGTGTGGTCGGAGTGGAATTCGAACCTATCATGAAGATAAGTATCTGTCAAAAAAAAGCTATGGGGAACGTTCAAATAAAAAGTCGGAGTCGACTCGACTTCCTCAATGGTCAGACACTTCGAAATTTTTACATCGACCAGATAGGCCCCGAAAACCCACCCCTCCGCAGAGGTATGAGTCGTGCCCCCGAATTTTCCTGGTTCCGCATACCGATAGCGAACCCGGTTCCATTTGCCCCGAACTCCCGAGATTTCCACAAAATCTTTTTTTCTTTTTTCGATTATGACCAGTTCTCTATAGGGAATAGTTCGTATTTTCTCTCCGTTTACAGAGGGAGACTCTCGTAGAACCAGACCGCTGCCAGAGCTTACCATTTTTATACCGGAAGAATCCTCCTCATCCGAGGAAAGGTCGGACTCTCTGCCCGAACCGACGGAACGATCCCCGCCATTGGGTCGGTCCGCAGCCCCCTTATCACAGGCGGAAAAAAAGATCAGAGATAAAAATAAAGGTAAAACCAGAGTTGCAGGTTGCCACAGGAACGTTGGAAATTTCTGCTTCTTCATTAAATGAGAATTCTATCTTTGCCAGAAACAGGGTCAACTCATTCTTGCATCACCAGAATTACTGGCACAAAAGAAACATAGAAAATCAGCAGGCGCGGCTTCCTTTTCCAGTAGTGACCGAAGAAAATAGGAATCTCATTTTTCGGGTAAAATGAAATCTTACAGAAAACATCTTCGGAGACCTGATTATCTGGAAGCTTGAACTCAAAAGTAAGATGGGACACAGGGGGAAAATGAAGCTTCTTATAATCTGTGATCAATTCTCTCCCACCCCATCACCAATATTCCTCTAATCTTTCCATTAGCCGAAGTTCGTATGATTTAAGTGTCAATTCGTGATTATGCAGTTTAAAAAGTGTCAACTTTACAGTCCCTGACCTGCTCATCCTGATGCCATTGGGATAAAAAGTGTCAAGTCCGGAGAGAGAATTTGCAAAAAGTGTCAAACCAACGAGCTACAAATAGAAAAAGTGTCATTTCTGATGAATTCTTAATACAAACAAAAAGAGACAGCCTTTACAGGCTGCCCGATTCACTTCATTTTACTCTCAATACGCTCCCGGATACGAACACGAGCATTCTCGATTTCCCTTTCCCTTTCACATAACACAACCGATCCCATCTCTATATCAATTTCTGCAAGTCTCGATTCTACCTGGATCAGGAAAGTGCGGGCAGCCTCTGCAAAGGAATGTAGAGTCCTGGCCTCCTGCTGTCTTTGTTCCTCTCTAACCATCTGAATGAACTTCATCTTCACTACAGAGGCAATATTCATTGCATCGAATCCATGCGGCCTTTGCCTGAACCCCTCCCTGAAATCATGGCTTATTGAGTAGTCAATATAGCCAATCTTGCGCTCACTCTCTGTTGGTTTTTTCCCTGTTGCCCCTGCAGTGTAAATCGCTCGAAATAATTCCTTCAGTTCACTTCGAAAGTATCGTCCCGGGATCCTTACAGAGGTCAGAGGTTTCTGCCCACTTGATTTATTCTGAAAAGTTCCATTATCCATGGTCCCTCCTCATCACACATTGAATTGATAGCCGAATGATATGATTCCATAGTAAACCCGGTTCCTGCAAAAGGATTCGTAGTAGCGCTCTATGGATTCCGTCAATGCGACTTCATATATGGTGAGAAAACAATGTGCGAAGTGTCAGAATATTTCAGACACTTGTCGGGCTTATTTTGCTTACGGAATTCCGTAAGCAAAAATCTTGAGTCCATATTCTATATTGAAGGACTTTATAGTTTCTTCAAATAATCATGCTAATTACTAATTATTTTGTTCCAGATATCCTTCTTTGGCGGGATGCAGGCGATTCAACTACCTTTTACTAAATCCAGAATACGATCCTTCTCACTGGCGGCTTCCTCAAACTTCTTTTCAGTTTCTACTAGCGATTCTTTCAATTCCAAATAATCTTCAATTTTCCCTTTCCTCATTGCTGCATTCGACTTCAATCGTTTTATATACTCAGCGGTTGTGTTGTCCACCGGTGGTAATGATGCTGTAAAGACTGGAGTGTCTCCTTCTTCCAGTAAATAAGCATTATTCATATAATAAAAACGTGTAGCTTGCATATCCGGAGTCATTTCCGCTTGCCTGACAATTATGTGTGAATTTCTATACCTTGTTCCCTTTACCATCCTTCCACTGTAAGGGACTGATTTACCAAAAACCAGGATATTATCATTCATTGTTTTGATTATATCTCCCATAATGGTAAAGGACTCAGGGAGATTGACTTTTGATTTCATTCTCTCCATCCATTCTCTATTTTTCTTATATTTATTATAGGTATTGTTAAAATCGGATACAGACTCGATTTCAGACATTTTCGTTTTTATTTGCTCCAGTTTATTCGCTAAACTTTGTTCTTTATTTACCGCATACTTATAATCTCTATATTTCAGCAGATTCTTTTCCGGGGGCCGTTTCCCACATACTTGTCTATATATGTTCGCATAATCTCCAATATGATATTTGGACGCATTAAAAGCAACATCTTCAAGTATAGATACAACTTTGCCATCATAGGTTCGCAAATATACTATAGTTTCTCTATTCGCATTCTTACCATATAGTTTCTTATCAAAACTCTCATATTGATAAAATCCAAAATCAGGACAGGGCTCAAACAGGCTATGCTGTGCTCTCTCTTTTGGAGATTGACAACTGGTGATTAAGAGGATTAAAAAAGATGTAACCAGACCAACGGTATACTTCATGATAACAAACTGGTTTTTGTGCATTCATTTTCCTTCCAAGCATATAGCCGATTATTGTATAACTAATAACGCACCAAGCCGTCAATATGGTCAAGATAATTTTACCCTATTTTGGGGTATTCCATTTTAGGGTATATACAGTATAACTGTGAAAAAGACCATACATAGACCTGAATACAAAGAACTTATAAGAAAACTTGAAATTGCTCGCAAAGAGACAGGACTTACACAGGAACAGGCAGCAAAGAAACTTTCAGTCCAACAAACCTGGATCTCAAAAATAGAACTGGGAGAAAGAAGAATAGACATTTTTGAGCTCATGGAGCTTGCAAAACTTTACAAAAAGCCTGTAAGGTATTTCGTAGCGATTGATTAGATACAACGCATAACATATCAATGCAAAATAGACTGAATTCTCTTGATATAATAATTTTGAAAAACTGTCCAATCTGTCAACCACACAAGATTTGATAATTGGTCCAGTTTTCATAAGATATCCCTATGATTCAGTGCCTGTATGTTGATGGTAGTTGAGATCTTTTTAGCCAGGTGATCCCACTCCTTTCTTTCCTGAATCAAATGTCTCCCGGTCAATTTGTAAGTAAAATCCCAGGTATTAAAAGACTGACGGTCTCCATGCGGCTCTTCGCCTCTTCGTATTCGTCGAGGCTCCCGGTCTGCCTTTCGTGCGAAATCCTGACAGAGATCTGCCACTTCTCATAAGAACAAAGTGGCCTGATAAGTCAGAACACTCCGTCATTCAATTTGTGAAATCAGTTGTATATGTTGTCGATCCATATGTCTGTGAAGCTTGAGTAACCTGCCCCTGATCATTGTAAGTGAACGTTGCACTTGTAGGCGCGAGAGTTGTTCCATTCCCTCCACTGATCCCTGCAAGCCGATTTTCCGAATCATAACTCAGGGTTGCAGTGAAGTCGCTACCACACATGTTTATTGTTCCTCCAACGCAGGATTCCTGTATAAGTTGACCACTCGCATTATAACTGATTGTTACCACAGCCGATGCGCCATCCCCACCTAACCCTGTACAGGTTCCCGAGCATGACATTGTACTAGAAGATAAACGATCCTCTCCATCATATTCTGAAATAGAAGTTATCGTATCTATTGAGGATGTCATCACTCTGGTATTCCCGGAATACGTATAGGTTGTTGTCATTGTTTGCTCAGTTGCAGGATTTCCTGAAGCATTACAGTCAGCTGGAGTTATAATTGAATCGTGAGCAACGCGGTCCTGAGCGTTATAACTCAATGATCGAGTTGAATATCCGGCAGCTGCATTCTGACACTCAGTTGAAATACCTGTTAAGTAACCATCCCCGTTGTAAGTGTATGTAGTTGTTACCCCATTCAAGACTGTGGTCGTAAAGAGTTTATTTGAGTTATACACAATATTGCCCGCCCCAATTGTACCGGAATAAGCATTGGGAGTACATCCCGCAAGTGGACGCCCTACTCCTGACATTAAAAGAGCATTGGGAGAAGCCATTGTCCATCCCGGATTCCGATTCCAATTACTTGTGGAGGTTGTGATTTGAACTTCTCCGCAGACTGGAAGTGTATCCAGGCCTGAATTTTCATTATTTGTGGAATTCAGAAACTGTATTATCTGCATAAACATTGCTGAATCATCATTCGAGTTATCGGTTTTTGGACACCCTGCTATCAAAGGAAATAGCAACATTACCAGTAGTATTCTATATCTCTTCATCGTAATCATTCTCCATAAAGAATTAGACCCAAGGCCCTATGTGATGTCTTTACTCCAACTAAAGTGTCATTTTTCTTGCATATTCGATAAATATTCACAGCCACGGTCTGAAAACTGAGAATACCAGGTAATTCCATTGAATTTACATGATCCCGGGATGGTTTGCTTCAGTTCATCAACTTCATTAAATAATAAATATCATACTGTATAGTTGTAGCAAACGTTGTCCTTGAATTTCTAATAATCTAATTTACCAGAACACACCGTACACGGTGTGTTTATTTTGTCCAGTATAATGGATTATTCTATGAATGGAATATGAAGAATTCGTGGTAAAAGTGGGAATGAAAGTTAGAGAACTCAGACTCAAACGAGGAGTAACGCAGGAAGAAATGGACGAAGGCCCTTTCTCTGTCTCTTATCGTACTGTCCAGAATATAGAGACCGGAAAGTTCAAAGATATAAAGATGGCCTCCATATTCAAGATAGCAAAAAGACTGGAAGTTGAACCAAAAGACCTTTTAGATGTACGTTGATAGACTATATTTTTATCAACCCTCTCTTTCTGAGATATAGCCATCGTGTAACTGATTCAATGCTACTTCTAAATCGTTTACAATAGTTCATCCCGTTCTCTCTCTTCTCGGTAAGGACCTATTCTTACAACCAGAGTAAGATACTTTAGGACCATTCAGCTTTATCCATCGCTGTGACCTTTGGACTCCTGAA
>JBNKQE010000135.1:0-11754 GCA_050295715.1 Leptospirales bacterium | reverse complement strand
GGCCGTTGGAACCAATGATAGTTGTAAGGGAGCCGATGAAGCTCGAAGCATCAAGCTGAGCAAAGCGAACTGAAGAGGTGGAGAGCTTCAGCGGATCCCCTTGCATCATACAACACGGCCACATGCGCAGAGCGAGCGTCATGAAGAGAGCATTAATGGGTCAAAATCTCGCTTGCATTACCATTGGCCCAGATACCCACAAGTTTGCGGCCATTGTCCATGACTTGATACACAACCGGATAGGTATCACCCCACTGAACAGTCAGAGTAGTACCATTCAATGTTCCTGTACCATCATAGGATTGAGTTCCAATGGTCCAGTGGAATGCATATTGATTCCCATTTTTTTGAATCTCGACCTTGCCCCTGTATTTGCTTCCATTCGGATTTGTGCCATCGACATTGTAAGTGCCGCTTATATTCATTTCATTGTTGACCGTATAGGTATGACCTGAAACAGAACTGTCAAACTTTTGCGATGGGAAAATCGGAAATGAAACAAGCGATGCGGCAATAAGAATACCGGGAATCATTTTCGTAAGCACCAGGGGGACATTTTTAATCTTTAACATTGAATCTCTCCTGAAATATCTGCGCGATTGCAGAATCTTCTGGTTTATAGTCTATGTAAAATAGTTTGTAAAATAATAAAGTCAATAAATAAAAATTTTGCTGATCTGGAAAGACCGGTTCCATCCGGGATGTTAGTTCTGCAACTCACAGACTTTCCGTCAAACCGAGTGTCGTCAAAACGGGCAGGCATTACGGAGGAAAAAATTATTTTTTCTCATATTTGTAAGCTGAAGATAAATTTATCCTTGCTGTGAGATACCATAAGAGCCTGATATAAAGAATGAAAAGAAAAAATGCGCTAAGAATCGGGGAGACAAATTCAGCTTTCATTTGCTTCGTCTAATAAGCTGTAGAGACCGATATGTCCGGCAAATCAGATAATATACAGGGATCTATCCTTTTCAATAATACTCCGAATATGAATCCGGAGTTGCCGGTGCTTCTTTACAACAAAGGATGGCATCTCATATACTGGATTGGCGCTTCCACCGACTCTGCCTTTAGATGCAATTCTTATCTTATTAAAAATAATAAAGAGGCTATACTTATCGATCCCGGGGGACGGGATGCCTTTGCACAGGTGAAAAGGTCAATTCAGACGATTATGGATCCCGCTGGAATCACAGCTTTGATTTTAAGTCACCAGGATCCTGATATAGCCGCATCTATGTTTGACTGGATTGAACTCAACCCATCCATTCAAATAATATCATCTCCCAGAACACACCTTCTGCTACCGCATTATGGGAAATTAGAGTATAACAGCTTTGACAATGAGGAAAATAATCACTACAGCCTTTCAGAAGAATCCGAATTATATTTTGTACCCGCTCCCTTTCTCCATTTTCCCGGTGCCTTTGTTACCTATGACAAAACCTCAAATTTTCTCTTCACCGGTGATATCTGGTCATCTCTGGATACGAACTGGAAAATGTTTGTGGAATCATTTTCGCAGCATGTGTCTCAGATGGATCTCTTCCACAAAGATTATATGTCTACCGGAATTGCTGCAAGAGGCTTTATTCGTTCACTTGTGAATCTTGAGATTGAAGCAATACTGCCGCAACATGGATCTATTATTGGAAAAGATCATATACAATCGGCTTTTCTCTATCTGGAAAATCTTGAATGTGGAATTGATATTATTTATCCTGCGGGAGAGATTGCGGATATATTTTTTGATGAACTGGATGAGGATGATGAATTAACGGAACTCTCACAGATCGAGCCTGAAATTTCCCTGGAGACATCCCCCGGTACAAATGGCGATAATCTGCAACACGAGACGAGTCTGCTGCGTGAAGCGCTTGTACAATCAAGACGGCTTGCTGTTATGCGCGACAGAGCCCTGCGAGTGCTGCGAAAGACAGAAAGGAAACTCCAGGAGAGCGAAGCAAAACTTTCCAGAAATCACAGATTGATAACGATTATTGACCGGTTACGAGAACAGTTTATTGCTCAGACGGATCCATTTCAAATGTATAACGGTTTCTTAAAAGATCTTGTTGATTTGACAGAAAGTGAATTTGGTTTTCTTGGAGAGATAGGAGTTGAAGGGGAGTCCACTCCTTACCTGAAGATTTTCGGTATAAGCGAAATAGAAGGTACAGAAGGACTGAATCATATGAAGGAAAAACTCCGCCAGGATGGATTTAAATTTCGAAATCTCGGTAATATGTTCGGTGCAGTAATACAGACAGGCCGGCCGGTTATAATTAATCAACCTGAGAGTGATCACAGAAGCGGAGGGTATCCCTCCGGACATCCCCAAATACGGAATTTTCTCGGCATACCGATCTATTTTGGTGAAAGAATAGTAGGTGAAATCGGTCTTGCGAATCGTGAAGGTGGATTTAATGAAGATATTCTCTCGTATATAGATTCTGTAATTCGCGTAACAGGACAGATTATTGTGGCAAGACAGGAGCGTGAAGCAAGAAAGAATGTTGAAGAGAAGCTTGAAAAACTTGCCAGGATGGACTCGTTAACCGGTATATACAATCGAAGATCATTTGATGAGTATCTTCAACAGGAGTGGAACAGAGCAGCGCGAAACGGGTATTCTCTCTCCCTCATGATACTTGATGTGGATCACTTTAAACTATTTAATGATCACTACGGGCACCAGGCCGGAGATGCCTGTCTCTCCCGAATCGGTCATTTGATGCGCAACTCCTTCCGCCGACCGGCTGATCATGTGGCGCGTTACGGTGGTGAGGAGTTTGTTGTTGTCCTGCCGGAGACTCAATTTTTTGGAGTTGAGACTATGGCAGAGCAGCTAAAAGAGAGCGTTGCCAGTATGAAGATAGTGCACGCATATTCAAAGTATTTAATTGTTACGGTAAGTATTGGAGCGGTAACAGTATATCCATGTCCTGACAATTCTTCCGATTTGCTACTTGCCGCAGCTGATGAGTGTTTGTATGCGGCCAAGAATGAGGGTCGAAATAGAATCGTTGCTCGTGAAATTGAAATTCGTCAAAAATAACAAGGCCATACAGCCGTTCTGATTGCTTGAGAGTCTCTATAATCGATCAGCCAGTCTTTCCCTGACCCCCGGATCAGAAATTCTCCTGTAAAGTGTAATCTGTTTTCTTTTAAGACCTGCTTCACCGCTTCGAATAAGTTGCTTGCTGATTTGTAAAACTTCCTTTCTATTCTTCTTTAAAAACCAGAGAAGAGACTTGTCCTGAACGGCAATATGCGATAGAAGCCAGTCTTTCATTCTACGGGTTGAATCCATAAACATTGCAAGATCGGCTCCGTGCTCCTGGATTTCGATCGTTCTGGTCTTCATACTATTGGAAAAAATATGGTGTTGATGCCTGTGAGTTTTTAATCCCGGATAGGTAAAATTTTCCATCAACTTCTCTTCTGTTGAGAAGTGAACGCGCGCGTAATCTTCAATACGCAACATGCTTTCATCCAGTACTTTTTTTCTTGCTTCATTGGTTGATAATCGAGTTTCTCTGTCCATTTGCAGCAAAATCTGGATGAACCAGAGATGTTGCATGTCAAGCAATGGTATATGAAGGCTGAGATCAAATGAGTGCCATAAATGATGAATGGTATTGATGATATTCTCGTCGCAAACCTGAAGATTGCTTTCCTGTCCGCTAACCTTACTGTATAGATTCATCTGAAACTCGGAAACGAAAATTTCCCCGTGTGCAACAAGACTTCTCCCAAGATTTTCCAGTAGATTTTCCTTTTGCGAATAATGACGGACATAGAGAATATCCTCTTTCATTATATGATTGAAAAGCCATGTTACCAGATACATAGCGATCTCATTGGCGTAGGCCGGATCACTTGCAATTCGTGCATGAGTTTTATGCTTGAGATAGTCTATAAAATTTCTGTGTGAATCAATATGGCTCTCATAATCAGGAAAGTGTAACCTTTTTAAGATTACCTCTTCTGCGTAAAAGTGTTCGGAAGCGTATTCAATTATTCGAGAAAATGCCTTCTGGGCTCGCTCACCGGAAAATTCTGTTAACCCTGACGTCAGATCATGCAAATCAATTAATATATATAGAAAATATATATGCTGCAGATCAATTAAAGTGATTCCGGTTTCAACAGGATGATCGATCCAGAAATTACGGATTCGGTTTATAAGCGAATCCGCCGGAGAAAGCAATTGAGTGTTCATTGATAGATCTCCATCTATTCTCATAGAATATTTTCTGAAAATACAGCAACAGTTACAGTAACTTAATTATGAAATTGAAGGTTGTCAATAAAAACATATTTATATATATCGAAATAAAAATTAGAGACATTATAAGTTTTGTAAAATGTGAATGCAATCCTGTATTGATTGCCGTCGATAGCCGAAAAGAGTTCCTTTTCGTTGAAAAAGATTTAAGGAAACCATGTAATCCGATAGAAATGCAGGCTGGATAGCAAATAATGACCGACTATGAGTTTTGTTGGGCAATATAAAGTCCCGTTGAAAACAAAATAAATGGACTTTTGCACTGTTTGAAAGGGACAAAATTTGTTTTACTTCGTACGAGTTAAATGCAACCCCTCCAGGGGAGGCAGGAGCAGGCGGAAGGGTTTTGAAGCGAATAACTATCTTCAATATCCGGCAGTTGTAACAAGACGCGCATATATTACCATGGAAGAGGTGAGGGGCCGGCCACCCCGGGAGAGCTTCCCCTTCCAGTGATAGAAGGCAATACGGAACCATTTGAGATAGTCAAGTGGAGTCCGGAAATCACCGCGCGATTTATAAAGCTTGGGCAACAGTCCAAAATCTACCGGGCGATATACCTCTATTTTATCAAAACCATGGTTTCTCAGTAGAGAGGTTAGATTTGCGGCTGTGAAGTAACTCAGGTGACCGGGTAGATAGTAGTGATACTCTTTGCCAGCATCTATGGCCTGTCTTCCGTCAAAATCGGCCGTTTGACAGACAAGAACTCCTCCTGGACGTAGGAGTCTCGAAATCTCGTGCACAACCCGCTGTGGATCGGATAGATGCTCTATGACCTCAATAAGAGTAATTACGTCAAAGGAGTTTTCTGCAAAGGGATGACTCTCAAGCGTTCCCCTGTGGATCGTAAGACCCCGACTTTTTCCCTCAGCAATAGAGAATTCTGAGACGTCCAGGCCCTGTGCTCTGTAACCGAATTTGGAAGCCTCTTCTACAAGACCGCCAAAAGCGCATCCCACATCGAGAAAATCGCCTGGAGGAGGTAAATGGGAGGCAATCCTTTTGATTCGGGCATTCCAGACATATCTGTGAAAATCAATCTTGCTTCGCTCATCCTGGTAGGAAAAATCAGCAGATCCCGTATAGTAGGCCTCATCGTAATAATCATCGGGATTCTGGGGAACCGGGTACTGCTTCTCAAAATGACAGATTTCACAGCGATAGATATCAAAGGGGGGATGAAACCTTTCAATGGAGTATCGAAAAACCATAGTATTGTGGCACAGTGGACACAATGGATTATTTGTTGATTCTGATTGATTCATATCTAATTAAAGACGGAGCTGAAGCACGGGTCCGATTGTATGAACTTGATGTCCGGTGGAAAGAACAAAATATACGCACGGATCCCCCTGGTGAGTTGAACAATTATAAAACAGATTTAGGAACTATATATCGCATCTTAACCCGAAGCTCTTTCCAGAAACCGGCTTTTGAATCTGGATTCCAGTCGAGAGTTGTCTCCCATGCATTTTCGGCCTGCATGTCTACCTGCATCACATTGTAAAGTTCACCGGCAACTTTTTCTGAATGAATGACGGTTACACACTCTGTATTCAAATTGGCGCTTCTTGGATCGAGATTGAATGTTCCGATGACTGCTATCTTTTTATCAATGACAAGCGACTTTGCATGAAGACCGAAAATCGGGGCAAAGTTCAGTTTTTTTTGTAGAGCACCCGTCATAATTTTGAATCTTACTGCCGCATCAGGCTTGAACTCAAAGATTCTAACGCCGGACTCCAGTAAAGCCTCTCTATCTCTCTGGTATCCGCTGAATGCTTCTACGTTATCTGTGGAGGACAGACTGTTTGTTAAAATTTTTATCTCAACTCCTCGTTTTGTGGCTTCTTTAAAGAGTGTTCTGCTTAATTCTGTTGTAACGAGATAGGGGGATTGTATAGTAATGGACTCTTTCGCATTTTTAACCAGATCTATGAGTGCCTGAGTGGAAAGCCCACCGACTTTGTTTTCGTTATCATTTTTACCGGGGATGTCGGATACATAGTCAACGTTATCTACCCAGACAAGATGACCTGATTTATTAAGCTTTTGAAAGTCTTCGGGAAAGCTCTGTAGTTTTTCGCGAACCTGAGGCCAGAAGTTATCGGGATTGCATGCATATTGGTGCAGTTCCTCATATTTTTCTTCTGTATGAATTTCAAATTTACTCTTATCGATAATATCAGACAACGCCACGGATTGGGGTGCCTTCCAGAATTCATTAAAGGACTTTTGAATTTTCTCTGTTATCTTACCGATGAGCAATACATCCCTATCCCGAAAATTGTATCTATGATCGTAATCAAAATACTCATCCGCGATATTTCTTCCGCCTGTAATTACGATTTTTCCGTCAACGGTAAAGGTCTTATTGTGCATTCTCTGGTTGAATCCGTCAAAATCACTGGCAAGTGAGTAGACCTTTTGCGGGATGTTTTTTCCAACATTTGTTACAGGATTATAAATTTTAATGAAGATATTCGGATGAGCATCCAGAGCTATCAATTCTACGGCATCTGCCTCAACCATAATGTCATCTACCAGCAGTCGAATCCTAACACCACGATCAGCTGCTTTCAGAAGATAGTCCGAAGCGATAAGTCCAATGTTATCGGCGGAGAAAATAAAATATTGTATATCGATGGTTTTTTCTGCACTCCTTGTGAACCAGCCCCGTGCGATCATGGAGACATCGCCCTCTTCAAGGACATAGACTCCGGTTTTGTTTTTCATAAGTCGAGAGAAAGGATTGAGAAGTCTGGAGAGGGTTGTTGACTTTTTTTCCCGGACAATGGAGCAGTAATCATGAGTTGTGTTTGACTTTATATCCTCCTGCGCAGAGCAATTTGTGAAGGAGGAAGAGAGTATGATTGTCAGTAAGTAAAGCAGTATTGTTTTTGAGATTTTATAATTCATTGTATTTTCTGGAGTTGATCTTTCAGGTATATTAAAAAATTTACGGAAGTAGAGTCCATTGAACCATGTAATAAGTAAGCATTCCCGATTCTTACCCATTCAGGGACAAGTATAGAGTATGTAAAATCCATTTAAATCATTTTTCTCTATTTGAAACCAGGTTTTGAATGATTCCCTGTCACCTGGCTTGAGAATTACGGGATGGAATTGTGCTCTCAATTGCAGGATTACGTCCCCGGGGAAATTACGGAAAACCCCTTTTCCAGTATGGTTCCAGTGCACGGTCCAGATACTCGTTCCCCTTTCGTGTGAGTGCAGATCTCATGGGAGTCAGAGTCTGGATGACCCCTCGGCTGGCGATGATTTCCCGGTCTTTCAATCCGATCATTTCCGCATAGGAATACCAGTGATTGCTGATCAGCCAGGTATTATGAAACAATGCCTCCATTTCCCGCTCATCCAGTTTTTTCATGAGACCTGCCCTGCGTGCCTGATCCAGAAAATGTCCCGTTGAATCTTTTCTGGCTTTAATTAAATTGCGAAATGCTTCGATCATATCCGGATCTTTGCGAAGGATATAGTCATAGTCACGGAAAAGAAAGGAGTAATGCTCGTAAAACCTGAACAGTAACTCCATAATAAGAACAAGCGGCATTAAATCCTTACCATCAGCGTCTTCGGGCATCCAGTTCGTATCTCCCTGTTTTTTGATGAGAGTGAATATGGAACGAATGATCTCTTCTTTATTCTTGAAATGGTAGTAGAGATTTCCCACACTTATACCCGCTGCAGCAGCGATATGATTGGTTGTCACTTCCATGGTTCCCCGCTCATTGAAGAGTTGAACGGCTGCCGTCAGGATTTTATTGCGGGTATCCGATTCAGTCATATCTCTTCATGTGCTTATTGTGCCAGGGTGACAAGAAGATTTCTGCAGGGGGCGGCATGTGATTAAAGCAGCAACTGAAACGATATAAAGAGTGTATCTTTTGAATCATATTCGCTGAGCAGAGGGTCATTGAGTGACTCGATGTAGAGAAGGCCTGTTTCCACACTCAGCCTGTCTGATACAAGAGCGTATTTCAGGGAGAGTCTGCTTATATGAGCCGGTGAACTCTGCACCGGGCGTACCATCTCTATCCAGGAGAGTTCCAGATCTCCCTGAAGGAGAGTGTATTGAAATCCGAGAATTAATACATCACTCAGCGTATCCTCAATAAATCCCGGGCGGCTTCTATATTGATCGGACCACTCAAGAAGGAGATGTCCCCTGTCTCTATTAAAAGATATATCGCCTCCGATTACGTAAGAAATCAGCGGACTATCCTTTTTCCGAAAAAAACCCCACGAATCGACATGAGTACCGGGTCTGTCAAAAGTCTTGGAAATTTCAGCACGCACTGTTCCGTTTCCGGCCCTTGCTTGAATATCAAATCCCAGCTTTCGCTCCCTGTCATAGCCCTGTTCCAGAGCAAACCAGGGATACTCTCCATCATTTGCACGGGAGGCACCGGATTTTAAATAAGACCAGGGCGCAGAGGAGGGACCATCGTAACCCTGAATATGCCAGTCGATTCCCGAGTTGCTGCCCCCGGTTCTTATGGCGAAACCGGCATTAGGTTTTCTTACAGGCAATTGCTTTATATCCGAAGTGGCGGGGATAACCTGGCAGGCAAGGGGAGGTGTAGACGGGAGCTGTCCGGTCCTTGCGGCAAGTCTTACAGCGCGGCAGGTTTTTCCCCTATCATTCAGAGGCGCTACAATCAGTTCGGGGATAACAACTCCACTTGCCTGCTGGAGACCCTCCGGTAGAAGATCCCGTGAGGAAACATAGTAGAGATCCATCGGCGCCGGGTCTGTATCCCAGTAGGAGTTTTCCGGAGGCAGAAGATCCGGTGAGTGTACAGGAAGGAGTACAAGCTCCGTTGCATAGTTACCGGAAATATATTTCACATCGGCAGAAGGAGTGCCGCGATAGAAGCTTTCCGGAGCGGCGACAAGAAAATCCCTTGTGTCCATGGCATCCGTATAATTCACAGCGCGAAAGAAATCAGCGCTTCCCCAGTTTCGTCGAACAATTCCTGCGTGCCACTGCCACCTGTCACCACCCCCTGCTGATAGTTCGCGAACATCCACAGCCGAAGACCGGGAGGATTCGTATCCGGTCCCGGGAGGAGAGTATATTAGCGAAGCATCCAGTTTTGTAATAAAATTTCCTCGCGTATACTCCGCCGTTACAGAGGCGTCGTATCGGTGATCAGCAAGACCGCTTCGTTCTTCCGGGACGCCAGCTGCAGCTCCCTGCCTTTTTATATCTGCGGAAAGGTTCTTTCTGTCTCCAAATTGCTGAAGGGTGGAAAGCTTCCAGCGTATATAGAGATTGGAATCGGATATCACCTGATTCTCCTGCAAAAAGATCTCATCCAGATCCTCCGCAGTCTCGTTTTCCTGAGAAAAAACGGAGAAAAGGGGGAGGACCAAAACGAGCGTCCCGGACAGTATTAGATGTAATAGGAAGCGAAAATGCATGGCAGAGACTCAGAGGTTTTCGCTTGAAAAAAATGTCTCGGACACAGGTTTGTCATACTCGATCTTTCTTATGTAGTAAATGCTCTTGCCGTTACCATCGGTTCGCTCCATTACCATCTTTCGTGGAGTAATATAACCCTGGATTGTCCGGATAGCCTCAAGTCGCAGCCTTTTTGTTATTTTACCGGCTTCGTAGAAATCGACGCCCAGTAAAAAAGAATCGGACTTTCTCAGGTATATATCACGGAAGGAGTAGACTTGCCTGCCGTTGATCCTTACAGCGCGGACCACGTTGCACGTCTCTCCCTTTATTTCCTTTTCGCCTTTGTAGGTGTAATCAAAATTGTCAAGCTCCGGGGCGTCGAGATCGTCATAGTAAAAATGGGAGTTCACAAATGATCCGCCCCTGTCAGATCCTCCCACCCGGCGTACGCCCAGGCCTGGCAGATGAATCCACTGATCCGATTCTTTTCCGGGGCGGGAGTGTGTAAGAAACTCGATTTTTGTGGGGGCGGTAAATGAAATTCGCATTCTTGTAATTTTATTCTTTCTGCTCGATACCATGCGGAACTCTTTAATCTCCCTGCCGCCGTCCCTGAGTATAACGAGAGCAGCTTCCGCTCTTGAGTAGGAGGGTTTCCGGATGGCGTCATTTTTTTCCATGAGATGACGTCCCTTTTTATCTCCGGCCTGAAGACCCGGTGCAAGAATGGCCGTGAGCAAACCCGCCAGTGCGAAATGAGTCATTGTTTTCCATGAGAGTATGCGAATCATTTTTCTTTCTCCTTTTCTGATAGAAGCCAGGCCCCCGGGGAAAATTTATCAAGCAACGGGTTGACCTTTTCAATATGTAATCCGGACAGTTTCAATACGGCCGGTAAAAATAGAAGAGCTCCGAGAGTAGTGGCAATCATCACGCCCATTATCAAAAAGCCCAGATTTATAACGGGAACAAAACTTGAAAAGAGTGTTGCTGAAAAACCGAGAATCAGGGCTGCCGATGTATAGATGATGGCGCGGCCCGCCTCTCTATACGTATTTATCAATGCCTCGGTCTGAGACAATCCCCTGCGTTTTTCATATCTGTAGGTCTTCAGAAAATGGATCGTATCATCCACGCCTATACCGATGGCGATGGAGGATAGAATGACCATTGTCGTGTCCAGTGAAATTCCCAGATACCCCATGACTCCATAGACGGTCTAGACTGCAGATGTAATGGGTATGACGGAGAGAGCAGATGCACCGGGATTTCGAAAAACTATCAATACTATCCCTGCTATGACAAGAGCTGAGAGGGCGATACCTGTAAGATTTCCCACTGTTACGTATTTGCGCAGCTGGTTGTATGTCGTGAGCAGTCCCACAAATTCGTAATGAATGGGAGCCTCTCCGATCTCTTCCTGTATGAGCGGTTCATATCTCTCCCGGACCAGGTCGGCCAGGCGGACACTTATAGAACGATCTTTCGTTTCACCGAGCCTGATGGAGAGGACTGCACGGCGATAGGAGGGATCGGTGAGAGGTTCAATAATATCGGGCCGGCCGTCACCGTTATCGTCTTTGCCTGAAAAGACTTCGTGATACTGTCTTATGGTTGCCGCACTCTCGGGAATTCTGTAAAAGGCGGGAGAATCACCATGCATTGCCATATGAAGCCTCTTATCAAAATCCGTATATGAGAGAACCTTCAGTACATTGATCTTCTCATGTCCCGGGTCAGACTCTATTCTTTTTCTGATCCTCTCCAGGGTATTCAAAAAATCCGGTTCCATGACGCCGAAGGGTTTTCCCGAGTCGAAGACAAGGTCAATTGTATAGACTCCCTTGAAAAGCTCATCAACGCGAAGAAAATCGCTTCGTACAGTTGAGTGTGCGGGAAAGTAGCGAATGGGACTCATATCGCTTTTGAGCATAAAGAGTCCGGGCACCATTGCAATAAGAAATATGACAGAGAAGGCAACGACCATACCCGTGCGGTAAATGACCGCGTGAGAGATCCGCTCTAT
>JBNKQE010000134.1:0-11781 GCA_050295715.1 Leptospirales bacterium | reverse complement strand
GATGGAGAAAGAGCACGTTAAAGGAAAATGCTCGTCACTAACTATCTTGAGGCGCTTTCATAAATTTATGAATTCGACCCTCGTCATTAGAGTGAGTCAGTTCCCGATGGATCAAATGTCATGCGGTATCCAACCCGCGAATATCAGTCTGATCAACCGTCGCGAAAACCTTTCTCTATCCCTTTATCCACCTGATGATTAAAGCTCCAACCACAAAAAGGAGTTGCAGGGGAACGCCATATCAGTTATACGAAGTGTGGCACATGCCATTCAGATTTTAGAATTGGTTTTCAAAGAACAGAAATCTTCGAATTTTTATTAAAATTTTGAGACCCTTTAAAAAGAGGCGCAAAATATCTATATTTCTGCAATAAATTCCAAACCGGTCAAATATGAACCCGGTCTATCCCGCTGGTCTTTATACAAAGACATCTGGAAAAAACAAAAATTTCTTATAAGAATATGGATGTGATGGTAACAGTTTCAGAGGGGATCTCCTGTGCTTCCGGAAAAGATGTGGAACCCAATGATCTTTTCACCAGGGTTGACACAACTCTTTATAATGCGAAAGATGGTGGAAGAAATAGAATTACTCCAATGTAAAGAATTGTAATTTCAGATTCCTGAAGTTAATCTGAAAATCTTACTGTTATAATAACAATAATTCTTTAATTTTCCCTGAGATCATTTGTTATAAATTTTTCAATATATTCTTCAGGTTTTATGGTTTCCAGAATTCTTCCCAATTCCCGCGCTCGCTTTCTCATCTCCTTATTTTCAAGTGCCTTCCGAATTTCCAGTGTGAGATTCTTTTTATTACGAACCCATTTTCCTCCACCGGAAAGCTCCAGGCGAACCGCGTTATCAAACTGATCATAGTCAACCGGTACAACAAGTGCCGGAACCCCGGCCTTCAAACAGCTATAAAGAATTCCAGATCCCCCGTGGTGGATGACCAGGTCGTATTTTTCCATTTCCCGATTGTAAGGAATAAATCCATAGACAATCAGGTTTTCTTTTACTTCTTCAAACATACTTTCCCGCTGGATGTCCCCCAGTGAGTAATGAAACATATACCCTGGCAGGTCTTTTGCAATCCGTTCCACAAGGCTTCCCATCGCCTCCTTTTCGAATTGGAGGTGAGTTCCGATTGTTATAAGGATCTGTTTTCGATTCTTCTTAAATGATAGGGCTGGAGCTTTCACAGGAGGGGTATAGAGTATCGGTCCGACCGGAAAAAAGTAATCTGGACAATCTCTGGAAAATTCGAGATCGATCATGCCCAGAGCAAAGGTAGCCCTGTGTGAATAAATTCGTTCGTGTCCATCTCGGTCATATACGGAATCCAGAGGAATTTCTTTCATTTTATTATAGAATAGAAAGTATACAAATTTTTTGAAACAACGAAGTATTCCCCGGTGGAAGTTGTCCCGGGCTCCATGGTACCAGCGAGTGCCTGGAAAAACTCCGCCCATATACGAAACAGGGCCCCCGGAGCATTCAAAAGTACAGGGAGAAGGCAGCGTTGTATACCATGGAACTCCCATCTTTTCGGCTGTAATCCCGATAACCGGTAGCGTAAAATCAACAATCACAGCCAGCGGGTTTTCCCGATCAAGAAGCAATTTGATCTCCTTTTTCATTTCAATGGCCAGGCTCATATTCTGCCTCAATTGTTTGTAGAGGCGAATAGGATTGTTCTTCACACGGTATGGAGGGTTGGCAATTCGGCGAATCAGTTCATCGTATCGGTCAAATACGGTGATACTTTCCAGTCCACATCTTTGTATGCTTTCTATCGAAGAAGGAGTCGAAACAATCTTTACTTCAAAATGTTTTCGCAAATGAACTCCCAGTCCGAGAAGCGGATACAGATGACCTGAGAAGGGAGGACTTATCAAAAGTATTTTATTTTTCTTCACCCGTGTTCATCTCCAGGCCGATTTCGCGTAAAAATTCAAGTAGAGACTCCATCGTTCGGTCATTTTCCAGGTAATCCAGATGACCCGATTCCACCCACTGGTTAACGGGAAGACCCCAGAGACGGGCGATAAAATCTTTTTTACCCCGAATGGAAAATGAACTGGCACAGGAGGGAAACTCCCGGCCCACCGCTCCGTAGGTAAAAAGATAGATGCGATTTCGAAGACCCTCGGGAATGTCAAGTCGTCTTAAATACTCGGCCCCCGCACTCCCTGCTAAAAGAATGATTCGCTCTGAATCACAAAATGTTTCCATGAAAAATTTACGATAATCCCTTTGAACGCTTTTTCTATATGTGTTTAGATACATAAACACATTATTTATACTCGATAGAATGATGTGTTCCGGCGCTCTATTTTGTGAATCGAACCTCGAGTCTGTCAGTTTATAAGGAAAGTTATAATATAGTTTCATCCCGTCAGATACAGGTAAGCGATCCATAAACCGTGTCTGGACAGGGCTCAAGGCAATACTCTTTCTATCACTCTGTCCCGTTAAAAAAGCAATTTTTATTCGATTCGGAGAATTCATGGCTGATTATGATAATTCAAAGAAGCGATCATTTCTTTCTACTCTGTATTTTCTCTTTCGCCAAATAATCTGACGTGAAATCAAAGCATGGATCATATGAACCGTTTGTAACATCTCGGAAAGAACCGAAAGAAATGGAAGAAATTGGATCTTACGTGTCAGAGCAAATTGAATCAATACCAGACCTGTTCCTCGAATCAAAAGAGAAAATACAGCCAATAAAAAGAGATCCCACGCAGGTTCCAGGAAGAGTATCACCGGATAAAGCATTAATAAAAAAGGACCGACTGCTTGCAAAATAAGAATCAGAATCTTCATGGAAAATTTCTCTTCTTTAATCAAGAGAATCGCAAATACAAACCATCTGTGCATCTGGCGAAAATAGGCAACTGGCCCACTCAGAGAAGTCCGGATATACTGAACCTCTGACAATTGCAGAATCGGTAAACCGGCAGACTTAATGGCTTTTGCAACAGCAAGATCGTCCGTGAGATGATTGATTTGATTCCTAAAAAAGTCCATAGATTCAAGTGTCTTTTTCGAGATTGCATAACACATTCCATTGATGCTAATGGCCTTTCCCAGGGGAACAGGGGGCAAATATGTCATGGCACCCTGGTTTGCCGGAAACTGTGAAAGCAGAGCACTCCAGAAATCCCCCTGATGCAAATAGACCGGAAGTCCGGTTACGACTCCATTAAAACCAGACCTGCAAATTAATGCTCTCGCCGTTTTGCGTGGAAGAAATGTGTCATCATCCAGAACAATGACCCAATCCGTTCGAATGGATTGCCGGGCATGATGAATCTTAAATAATTTCGGATTGGTACGGTCCGGGCAGGGTGGAAAGGTGAGAATTTGTATAGAAGCTTCTTTATATAGAGACTGCAAATCTTTGCAGATTTCCTTTCCTTCTGGATCGTCCAAATCAACAAGCCAGTGGAAAATAGCATCCGGGTGTTCCAGGAGGTTTTTCTCCAGAGTTTTTTTCAGGAGAGGATCACCCGAAAGGATTGGCTGAAGAATCGTATAATGGACCGTTTTCGAATTTTTATCATTTATATCATATTTTGAAAGCTTTTCGGAAAGGACCGCGAAGATGGTAAGAGCCCAGCGAATCAGAAAGATTGATGTATAAATGACCGGGACGAGCCAGAACCATGCTATGAACTCAAAATTGGCCATTTGACTTCCTTTGCCTCTTTTGCCACTCAATGAACCGGTTTACGCCCTCTTCAAGAGAAGTTGTCGGCTTTCCCAGTGTTTCCAGTGTTTTTCTGGCATCAAAGGTTTTGGATAACGAAAAGACCTGGATGCCAAATCGGGTAACCGGAGGTTCTTCTGAAATGGCAAAAACACGGTATATATTTTCAATCATCGTCGCAAAAATAAGAGCTTTTTTATATGAAACTTTTCGATCGGGAATCTTTATGTCAAGACGTCGAAATATATCAAAGAGAAAATCCTGGATAACAACAGGATCTCCATTGGTGAGGTTAAAAGCCCCTTGCAAATCCGGCAAAATAACTGCCTTTTTCATCCAATCGATTAGATTGTCTATATACAATAAATCGCCCCGGGCGGGGGGGCCATCCCTTTGAATGATTGGCAATTTTCCCGCAGTTGCGGCTCGAAGGATCCTCGGAAAAAGGACCGTATCACCGGGACCAAACACAGCCCGGGGGCGAAGAATTACATGTTCGCCTCGGAAACCCTCCACAAGTTTTTCTCCCAGGTACTTTGTTCGTGCATATTCATTTATAAACGAGGGGCCAATAGGCGTCCTTTCGTCTATATTGTATTGATCATTATCATTGTAGTATACTGAGCTTGAGGAGATATATACAAGTCTTTTGACAGATCTCTTTTCACAGAAATCAACCACGTTTGCCGTAGCTTTTACATTATTCTCATAAAAGTCTCCTTTTGAACCCCATGGAGATGAGAGGGCAGCCCCGTGAATGACAACATCGGGACGATATCCGGGCAGAAAATCGAGTGGGTTACGTAAGTCGTGTGAAATATAATCAGGGAGATCTATATTTCTTCTGCCTATCCCTGTAACGACAAGATTCTCTTCTTTTGTGATGGAATCAACAAAAGATCTACCGATGAATCCCGATGCCCCTGTAATTAGAACTTTCATTTTCAAACAGGATACGAATGGGTTTTTTGCCCGGTAAACGGTTTTTCCATGCATGGAAATAAAAAGAAACGGGCTTAATTCGGTAATTAATAAATAGGTCATTGAACCCGGAAGCGATTTTTTCTTCCATCCAGAGATCGTGCTCATCAACCTCAAACGAGATATACAAACCCGATTCTTTTTGCACGATTAAATAGTCTCTATAGGGGACGGTCGTTCTCACCATAACATGGCGGATCACATCAGGTAAAACGGGAACCGGTTCTTTTGAATCGATTGAATCAAAAAATAAAACCTGATCCGCCCTTCCATCAATAGAGTGGAGCCTGGTAGTAACCTGTCCACAGGAACAGGGTTCGGTATCGATTCTGCAAATATCATCCAGGCGATACCGAACAAAAGCCTGCGAATTTCGAGTAAAATCAGTAATAACCGGATAGAATCTCTCCGAATCAATCCATTGTTTTTCGATAAACAGAAACTCTTCGTTCAAGTGCAATTTTCCCTGTCGGCATGTAATACCCAGAAATCCCTCTGTGCACTGGTAAATTTCCTCAACGGAAATCCCGGACCATTTTTCTATAGATCCTTTCTCTTCTTTTTCAAGAACTTCCGCCACAGAAAAAACCTGGTAAAGATTTCCCGTAATTCTGGACTTTCTTTCTCCATCCATTCGCCTGGCCAGGTTTGCTAGAAAAGAGGGTGGGGCTACTATAATGTGGGGAGAAAAATCGACCAGCTGCTCTTCCAGGTTTTCCCGGAAATCAAAAAGATCAAAAAATTGAAATTGAATCCTTCTGCTACCCAGTTCCGTATAGAGAGAATTATTCGCCCGGAGAAAAAGGGCAATTCGCAAAGGAGATTTCCAGAAAGACAAAACATGAAGAAATGAAACTCCCGATAACCCTTTTCCAAGGATAGCACCCGCCCAAAGTGATCGTTCCTCTTCTTTCGTAAGAAAAACACCCCTTTCACCCGAAGTACCGCTCGATAATCCAGCCCGAAGATCCTCAGAAATCCCGGATAACTGCTCCCCTTTTTCACATTTTTCACCCAGATTGATGGCTTGCGAATGGGAAAGACCGAACCGGTTGTATTTTTGAAATTCTTTAATAAATATACTTTTATCTATAACAGGGTAAGAAGAAAAAACTGTTCCCTGATCCTTAAAAGCGGGAAATTGTACCGGTAATTTTTTTGTAAATTTTGCCAGATTCTCAGCCTGATGTCGGTCTAGAAGATTTTTCTTTCGAAATACAAGAATCCATCTTGCCCGGACAAAATAAAAGAGAACAATTATTAAATCTTTATTAAATAGTCTTGCCATGTCTTTTCGCAATGGGTGGGGATTACATTAATATCGGGTCGCCGGTTTAGAAGTGATCTCAAATCAGAAAACGTTTGTTTATAAGAATCCCTGTCATCGAGGATCAGATTTGCTGGGAAAGCCGGCAATCGATTCTTTATCAGGGCTTCTTTTGTCCAGCAAGTGTCTCCCACAAGAAAAACTGTTTGATCATCGGTTGTCTGAAACAGAATTCCCGTATGGCCCGGGCTGTGTCCGGGCAAAGAAATAGCAAGGATAGACCCATCCGCGAATAAATCAATCCCCTGTTCAAAGGGAGTGACATCGAACGAAGAGGTATTGCAAATGGAAAAGTCCTCATAATACTGAAAATCGCGCGTATCCGGGTCCGGCATTAAATCTGCAAGAAATCCATGAATCGTCGCCCTCCAGCGACTTTCATTGCTTCTCTTTACCAGTTCTTTTTTTGAAACAAATACTCGGGCCCCGGGAAAGTCTCGAAGGGAACCGATATGGTCCGCATGCAAATGGGACAATAGAATCAATTTGATTTCACTTTGATTTATTCCGAGTGTTTGCAATTGATTGGGAAGGGACTTTTCCGCGTTAAAAAAAACGGGGGTGGCCCATCGATGAAGTCTTTCCGGAAATTTTCGTGAAGCAGAAAAGAAGCGATCCGAATAACCGGTGTCAAAAAGGATCCATCCCAGACCAGGATGTTTGAGCAAAGCAACAATAGCCGGAAACGAGATTGTTCTAAATCCACCTCCTTTCATCGCAACTCCCTTTAAGTGCCTTGTCTCACCCACTTTTAGCAAATGAAAATCAATTTTTATACCCATACAACACAATCCTCAATATTTCAAAATCATACCACCGAGAGTGACACCTGCTCCACTGCCGATAAGAAGCGCAGTATCTCCCCGTTTGAGCCGGTTTTCTATTATGGCATGATGCAAAGCAGTGGGAAGAGAAGCTGAAACCTGATTTCCATATTCTGAAAATATATCAATGTATCGATCTCTTGAAAGTCTGAGCTTTCTTGCAAGACGATCCAGAGATAGTTTACTTGCCTGATGTGGGATGACAAGGTCAATATCATCCATTCTCATACCTGCCTCGGCAAGCAATACTTTCAAGAAACCCGGAAGCTCCCGTTCCGCAAGGGAAAGAAGCTGGCGTCCATTCATTCCAAAAAACTCATTTCCCGCCGAGTCGGGTACGCGTCTGTGGTACCGGGATCCACCAGCATTAATATGACAATAATCGACTCCCTCTGAGAGGGTGATGCTTCGAGAGGCGATGATCTCTGATTCCCCCTCCTCCGATTTATTCAAAAATACAGCAGCTGCCCCATCCCCGAAGATCCCGTTCTCACGAAGATTTGTATAATCGACGGTATAACTTGAGATATCGCACGAAACCAGGATCATATTATGATATCGACCCGAATCGATCAAAGTCCCGGCCAGATCAAGTCCGGTCAAAAAGGACATGCAACTTGATCCCACGTCAAATGTAGTTGTACGATTCTTTTCGAGTCCCAGCCGGGCATGAATCATCGCTGCATTGTAGGGAAGAGCTTTATCCATTGTGGCAGAGGCCGAAACAAGAACATCAATCTCGTTCCAGCTCATACCCGATTCGCGAATTACGGTTTCGCATGCCCTGGAGGCAAGATCAGCTGCAGTCTCATGGGTCGCCTGATAACGTTGCGATACCCCCGTAATATCAAGGGATTCACCCGCTCGAAGACCGAGAATTCCATCAAGTTCATTATGAGTTAATAGCTTTTCGGGGAGGGCAATACCCGTTGTTAGAATGTGAATCTTTCTTCGAAGCATCGGAAAACAATCTCCTTCCGGGCGATTAAAAAGCAACCTGCCTTTTTCAAAACCAGAGTATTACCCCAGAATATTCATGGGAATTTTTAATCCCTGGATCAATAAAAAAAACCAATTCGTGGATGTTTCTTGCAATTCAGAGCCTGAAATATTCTCTCATTTAGAGAAGATTTCTATAATGTATACTAAAGGAATTACCAACAAGATCGGATGCAACGGATTGTTTGTAGCAATCGCCCTCTCTCATTTGTTTTCGGACCTGTCGCATGCGAAAAAGGAGCGAAATCGGAGAAACCCCACACTCTCCATGCGATCATCGACTCCCATTCCGGTAATTTTACCATTAACCAGAAGCCCAGAAAAAAGGCGACTAATTGAAACTCGGAGATCTAATCGAATTCACAGAAGGATCCATTGTTCATCTTCTTTTTCTGATCGCGGCGGTCTTACCCTGCGTGGAAAATTTTAAGAGGTCTTTGGGACTCCAGTACTTCCGTTCATCTGGTTTTATTTCTCATAGGGGGCAGTATGAGACCTTTTTCTCCGGTATTTTCATCTCTGATTTTATTCCAGCTGTTCTGTATGTGGAGAACTTTCCTGGAACAATAAACCATTCTCACAGCATGCCGTATAATGAATGCTTGTTTCTAAAGTTGGGCTCAGCCAAGCGCGGGCTTGTCCTGCAGCGCAGCTTGAAATAGGCAGACACTATGGCGTGCCCCCTGCTTGAAAAACGTGGGTTAGCCCGTATAATAGGTTACCACAATACAAGTAGGTAAAACAGGAGGCACGTAATGAAAAGGAAAGCATATGTCGGAATGGATGTCCACAAAGATTCGATTACCCTGGCTGTTCTTTATGAAGGGAAATCAGAAAAAGAAAATGTTAGCACAATGAAACATGAGGAGCGATCTATAAGACGCTTTTTCAACAAACTCCGGAAGGAAGCGAGACAGATGGAAACCTGCTACGAAGCAGGTGTAACGGGATATCCGCTGTATTGATTTCTAACAGGGATGGGAATCGATTATTTGACCACGATGTACTTTATATCTGAAGCGTGAGATTTTAAGAGGTTCGCAAGTACCGGTTCCTTTATGAGCTTTCTGGTTCTTGTTCCCGATGGATCTATTGTCATGCGGTATTTAACCCGCAAATATCAGTCTGATCAATCGTCGCGAAAACCGCCTCTGTCCCTTCATCCGCCCGATGATTATGACTGAAAGGATCCAATAAAAGGCTTGCAGGGGAACGCCATATCAGCTAGGCGTCGTTTTGCCCATTTTATCTAATTTTTTTCAGCTCAAACTCAAAGCCATTTAGAGTTTCAAAAAAATACTCTGACTGACTTTTAATGTTGTATATAACTTGGTTTGGTATGGCTTCCTCCCCAACTCCACTAAAATATATATATATGTTGTGGGCATGGGCAATTAGAGACTGAAATTTGATACTAGAATCTTTACATTCATAAGGGACCGGGCCTAAATCGGCTCCTAAATGATATAGATCTGTCATCCGTGGATATTCAGCAGTGAGATTATCCTTTAATGTTTCAAATTCAATTTTATTGTCAATATAGGCTTTAAGCAGTTGATTTGCGTATTCAACAAAAGGCATAATCTGTCCAGTTAATTGTATACTTGATTGAATGAACATCGTCTTAGATATTACATTTTGATTATAATACCTGGAAAATGTTAGGTAGTTTGTATTCCAGAGAACTCTCAGATTCGGGGCAATTTCTTCTCCTCCGTTAGAACTGGGTAAAAAATTTGGGTCTATAGTTTCAGAAAACCACTCTGTTTGGCATAAATAGTTATTGTTACTTTCATCTTCTGAAGTAGGGTAAATTATTAGCCATACGACATGAGCCGGGTTTTCCCGCCAGTGGGATTTTGTTTGATCACTCCGGTAGTAATCACTATTTCTAACTTCAGCTGATATAGATTTTATTAGCTCAATGATTTCTGCTTGTGTATGTTCTTTATTTAAAACTATTTTTAATGAATACCTTTTTGCTACTGAATGACTTACATCTTTTATTGAAGTAATTGTCCAGCTTTTATAGACTTCAAGCTTTTGGACAAGACGTTTCAAATCGACTATCATGCCCGGATTGATTGTTTGATATTTCGGGACAGCAACTTTCCAACCTTTCTCGGTATATTCAACATTTCCTGGAGTAATTGCTTGCCAATAACTTATTCGGTTATCTACATCACAAAGTAGAATTAAAACAGGTAATGAATGATCAAGCCAATATTGTAGATGGTCTGAATCTCCTCGAAATATGTAGGAATCTTCCTTTTCTTCTTTAAGCCAGGACGGACCTGATTTTATCTGTAGGGCAATCAATTTTCCCGTAGCGTTTTCATTTTCAATTAACTCGATTTGGGCATCTATTCCACAGTCTCGGATTGGTTGTTCTCTAAAAATATATCCGTTTCTATCAAATAGTTCACCTGTAATTTGTATTCCAATTCTATCTGTCGTTGAGTTTTGAGATACTTTCATAGCATTATCATTTTTGGAAATTGCAAATAACAAGAATATTTTTACTGAAGTTGGACGCCAAAGGCGGCCAATTTGCCAAAGCCCGACCGCATAGCCGAACCTATTATCTCTCCCCAGATAGTTCGGCGATTATGCGGCGACCGAAGGGAGAGGGCGAGGCCAATCAAGGGCGCGTGAGCAACACGACGCGCAGCGGTAAAAATGCAGTTATGTGTTTATTATTTTATCATTGATTCCAATGAATCAATAAACAATTTTAAAGACGGATCTATTTCTTTTAATTGTGAGATTGATTTTGAATTTATATATTCGTTAACAAATTTCCAGTATCTTTGCTCATGTCGGGATCCAGCTTCAGAATATATTGCTTCCTTTGACTTTCTAAGCCATCCTATTTCAATATCTGGTTCTATTTGAACAAGCTTAAAATCATGATCCGATTCAATTTCACTTTGAATATTCCGTAAATTCCTATTTCCTTTCATATCCGAATCAAAAATAGCAATACCTTTGGTGTTTTTTAATGAATTAATTATTTTTGGAATGGAGCGTAATCCTCCCGCAGGTATAATGCTAATCGGAATTTCTGGAAGAAATTCCAGCATAAGCTTCTCAGTAATCGCTTGGATTACAATTCTATCTAAGGGGCCTTCGCATACAATTGCGATATTCTTTTCCTTGTTAAAATATGGCTCTATAGATTTATGATTAATTTTATCTTTGAGCGAAAGCTCTGTAGCGGTTAGTTTATAAAAAACAATTCCTCGTTTTGATGCCTCTTTGCGTTTTATTAGCAAAGCTTCTTGAAATGAAAATTGGTTATTAATAATAGCTTCAATGTCATCCCCGTCAAAAAGGATAATATTTAATCCTTTTCCTATTTGGAGAGCTTCTATGCAGTCTTTTGAATAACCAGAAACTGAAAAATATACACCGATTGTATTTTGGAATTTCCCATCTAATTTTCCTTTAAACGCATATATTTGACTGGCAGGAATTGGAGATTTATGCCATTTGGCTTCAAACAAATAGAAGTTGCAAGAATCATGAAAAAATCCATCCAATTCTTCACCTTTCGGACGGAAGCTTGTTTCTGGATTTAATTTGTCAGAGCTTAATATTTCAATTAATATTTTTTCAAAGTCTCGACCACGTTTTTGAAATTCTGTTTTTGGAGAATCTTCAGCGAGCGACTTAAGTTTTTTGAATAAATCTTTTGTGTTCATATTATTTCCGCCAGATTACGACTATTGAATTCTTTTTACCGAAGTTGGCCGCAGGCCAATTTGCCGAAGCCCGACCGTATAGCCGAACCTATTATCTCTCCCCAAATAGTTCGGCGTTTATGCGGCGACCGAAGGGAGAGGGCGAGGCCAAGGAGCGCCAGGAAAGCCCGATGTCTCTTGTTTGGTGAAAGTCCAAACCGGGAAAGGCTCAGCCAGCCACCCGTACTG
>JBNKQE010000133.1:0-11835 GCA_050295715.1 Leptospirales bacterium | reverse complement strand
GATCCATTTCAGAATCTTCATCATCGAATTTAGAATCCTGGACAACGCCCTGAGTTCCCTCGATGATCGCATCAGCCATAGTCTGCAGGAAAAGAGAGATTGCACGGATGGCATCGTCATTTCCTGGAATCGGGTAGTCAATTTCACCCGGATTACAGTTAGAATCGACAACACCGAAGATCTTCATTCCAAGCTTCTTAGCTTCGCGAATGGCAATTGTCTCTTTGCTCGGATCAATCACAAACATGATGTCCGGTGGAGTGTTCATTTCTTTAATACCGAACAGGTCTTTCTTTAACTTGTCCAGCTCTCGTTGAAGAAGCAGCGCTTCTTTCTTGGTCCGGGCTTCCTGATCAAACGATCCGGACTCTTCCATCGCTTCCAACTTCTTCATTCGAGCAATAGATTTTTTTACAGTAGTCCAGTTTGTCAGAAGGCCCCCGGGCCAGCGGGTATTGACATAGAATTGACCGCAGCGCTTGGCTTCCCGTTCAATGGCTGCTCTAGCCTGCTTTTTTGTACCAACAAAGAGTACTCGCTGCCCGTTATGGGTATACTCTCTGAGGGCTTCATAGGCAGTTTTAGCCATTTGAACCGTCTTTTGTAGGTCAATAATATGTATGCCATTTCGTGCCGTGAAAATGTATGGAGCCATACGTGGATCCCATTTTCTGGTTTGATGACCGAAATGTACACCTGCTTCCAGCAGATTTTTCATCGATATAGTCGACATTAGCCCTTTTCCTTCTTATATAGAAAAAATATCGCCACAAGTAGACCAATAATTCCGGCGGGTGTAATCATGAGGTCCAGTCGATCGAAAACATAGAAATTTTCAGCCACTCGAACCGCACCACCGGTCACAGAGAGATTCAGAAACTCAAATCCAAACACCTGCGCCAGCAACGATCCGATAACCGTTCCCAAAAAAAAACCCAGAATCAGGACTACAAGGACGAAACTGATAGACGGTTTTTCCATCAGTTCACACAGCCACACTTTTTTGAATTATTAATAAGTCAATAGAATAATATAAATACTGCGTTAGATTCTGCATATAATGATTATGTCCCTTCCATAATATTCAGATATGCCCTTTTTATGCCTGCAACTCTATCAAAAACGGGATCTGATGTAAACATACAGTTTATTCCATGATTCAGGAAAAATGCAGCATGGACAGCCCTTCCGTAACCAATTGCATACTCCTGTTCAATATCCAGGGCTCTCTCCAGATCCCTCTTTTCAACAGGGCGGACTTCATCAAAAAAATTCCCCATCACATTCCAGAAATTTCTCAAGTGCTTGAGTTTATCTCTCTCAAGAAATACCTGATTTATCTCACTGATCGTAGCCGTTGATGTAACAGGCACATCCCCCCGGGACAGCCACTCTCTCATTCTTTCCAGAACTGCGCCTCTGTCCGGATGCTTGCTTACGAGAATGAGAAGAATATCCGTTGCAATATAAAAACCTGTCATGGAGAAGACCAGCCCGGGATATCCGGAAAATCCTCTCCGAATACATCCAGGGATTCCAGATCCTGGAGTACCTTAATATATTTCGCTTTTACACTGGGACGATAAGCCTGATCCACAGCTTTTCTCACGAGTTCCCCTACGGAATCACCTCTTTGATCAGCAAGAGATTTCAAAAACATCATTTGCTCTTCGGACATTAAAATCTGAAATCTTCGATTCAGCTCGGTCATAATAACCGATTGATTCACAGCTTTCTGTAAGGTCATGTGAAATTCCAGGTGAGAATGGCATTTTCAAAGGAAATTGGTTGCCATAAGGACACAGTATCTCACGTTGTGTCAGCGATCGAATTTCCGGTCGTTTTTGATGTATTGGCTCCGGTAGCTCAGCTGGATAGAGTAATGGACTTCGAATCCAGGGGTCGCAGGTTCGAATCCTGCCCGGAGCACATCATTCATTTTCCCGCAAATGTGTCCTAAAAAAACCATGAAACGGATCCCTCCCAACAACGTTACCGAGTTTTCCGTTACAGACTATTTCATCTCCAGCACGAGGCTCACTTGATGAAGCATCCAGAACATTTTCCTGACTTTAAAGGGACAACCGGAACCCATAGAAATCTGAGTTACGAAGAAATTTTTGAACATGAAATTCAATCAGGAACAGTGCATACGACAAATTCCGGTGCCGTCAGTGTTGACACCGGGATTTATACTGGAAGATCGCCTCGTGACAAATATATCGTTGAAGAAGAGGGCTCGAAAGATAATATATGGTGGGGCAATATCAATCAGCCGACATCTGATGAGGTCTTTCAGGAACTGCATAAAAAGTGCGTTACTTATCTCAGCCGTAAGGAACTCTATATATTCGACGGTTTTACCGGAGCAAGAGCAGAGACACGGATGCCTATTCGTGTAATTACGGAGAACGCCTGGCAGCATCATTTCTGTAAAAACATGTTCATAGACCCTTCCCCTGAAGAACTGGATAATTTCACTCCGGAATTTACAATAATCAATGCTGGCGGTCTGACAAATCCGGATTACGAGCGCCATGGTCTTAACTCTGAAACCTTTATCATATTTCACCTTGGACGAAAAATTGGAATCATCGGCGGAACTCTCTATGCAGGAGAGATGAAAAAAGGGATGTTTTCCATAATGAATTACTACAGGCCGCTGCAGGGTATTTTAACAATGCACTGCTCAGCCAATCAGGGAAAAGAGAAAAAAGATACAGCTCTATTTTTCGGCCTCTCCGGAACGGGAAAAACAACATTGTCCACCGACAGTAAAAGACCCATTATTGGCGATGATGAGCACGGATGGGATGACGAAGGAGTATGGAACCTGGAAGGCGGCTGCTATGCAAAAGTAATCGCCCTCAGCCAGGAGGATGAACCTGAAATATTTGGGGCCATTCGGCGAAATGCACTTCTCGAAAATGTCACAATCAATGAGGGAGAAGTTGATTTCGCTTGTTCCAGAAAGACAGAAAATACACGAGTCAGCTACCCCATTTCTCACATCCAAAATCGAGTCGAAAGCGGCCTCGGCACTCACCCGGAAAATATTATATTTCTAACAGCAGATGCCTTTGGAGTCCTCCCTCCCGTATCCCGGCTCACTGACAAACAGGCTTCCTACCACTTCCTTTCCGGATACACAGCAAAAGTTGCCGGAACAGAAAGAGGTGTAAGCGAACCGGTTGCAACATTCTCAACATGTTTCGGTGCTGCCTTTATAACATTGAACCCAACAGTATATGCCCGACTTCTCGCTGAAAAAATCAGAAAACACAATGTTAAAGCCTGGCTTGTAAATACGGGCTGGGCCGGTGGCCCTTACGGAATCGGAAGTCGTATGAAAATAAAACTGACCCGTTCCATTATCGACGGTATATTCTCCGGAGAACTGGATCACAACGATTACACCTTTGATCCTGTAATGAACCTTTCCATTCCGGATCATATGGGTGCATTAAACAAATCTGTTCTGCACCCGTGGCTTTCCTGGGAAGATCAAAAAGAGTATGAAAGAACGCGAAACAAGCTCGCTTCGATGTTCCGGGAAAATTTTAAGAAATATGAAAGCGATGAGTTTCCTCTCTCAGATTTCGGCCCGGGTATACGATAGGTTTTACCAGAACAGAATATACTTTCGACGTAAAAACATCCTGAAAAACGTAATTCATAATCATATTCTTCATATTTTTTATTTTTTTTCACTACAATCTGAACTTTTTTACTGGACGCAAACGCAGATTCTCCCTCTATACTTTCTCTGGTAACAATAATGGACTGGGATAACGTTTCACTGGGCTGGATAATTTTCGGCTTGATACTCATGACAGGAGAGCTACTATTACCCGGACTCGTCGTCTTATTCCCCGGCATAGCAGCCATTACGGTCGGGTTTCTTTTTGCTTTTGGAGTTATTGGCAGTTTTTCAACCGGTTTAACTTTTTGGTTTATTCTTTCCATTGTGTATATAGTCACACTGAGGTGGATTTTTTTAAGAGTGTTCCCCTCTGATTCCAGGAAAGAACGAATTATGGAAGATAATGACCTGTCCGGAAAAGAAGTACCGGTTACAATGACAATTACCGGAGATGTTCCCGGTCGAATTCGTTACAGAGATACTACCTGGCAGGCCATATCAGATGGAGATACAATTGAACCCGGTTCAAAAGTTATCCTGGTATCCCTGAGCAACAATATCTGGACCGTAAAAAAAATAACAAAATCACAAGAACCGTAAGGATATACAACATGACATTCTTTACCATTTTCTTTCTGATTGCTCTTTTCCTGGTGATAAAGACATTTATCATCGTGGAAGAACGTGAAGCAGTCGTAAAAGAACGACTCGGAAAATTCAAAGGTATTCTGAAACCAGGGTTTCATTTTATGATCCCATTTCTGGATCGTGCCGCTTATCGCCACGAAATGCGTGAACAGGTAATTGATGTACCACCACAGGTCTGTATCACAAAAGATAATATCCAGGTAAAAGTGGATGGTCTGGTTTACATACAGGTTAATGATCCCGAAAAAGCCAGTTATGGAATTGAGAATTATAGAAGAGCCAGTGTTAATCTAGCTCAAACAACCATGCGCTCTGAAATTGGAAAACTCAGCCTTGACGACACATTCTCTGAAAGAGATCTTCTAAATGACAATATTGTTAAAGAAATTGACAGAGCCTCTGACGCCTGGGGTATAAAAGTACTGCGCTACGAAATCAAGGATATTACTCCATCCGCTCAGGTTCTCCACACTCTTGAGAAGCAGATGGAAGCGGAAAGAGAGAAAAGAGCCGAAATCCTTCTGGCAGATGCTGATAAGGTGTCACGCATCAATCTTTCCGAGGGGGAAAGAGCTGAAGAAATTAATATTTCAGAAGGACGACGACAACAACTGATAAACGAAGCGGATGGTCGTGCAAAACAGATTGAACTCGTTGCAGAGGCTACTGCTGAAGGAATTCGCATTATTTCCGATGCAATTGAAAAACCCGGCGGGTCCACTGCGATTAAAATGCAAATCATAGAACAGTTCACTGACGAATTCGGAAAAATCCTTGAGAAAACAGATGTTTCTGTTGTCCCAACAAAACTGGCTACACTTCAGGGATTCTTTGAAGGACTGAACGAAGTCTCGCAAAACATACACTCGACAACCGGAAGCGAAGGATAAGGGGTAAACAATGGAAACAACTACAATATTCAATTTAATCGTATGGGGAGTAATATTCGCCATCATTGTCTACAAATTTGTTCGTTCCATCAGAATCGTTCCCAACAGATATGCATATATTGTGGAAAGGCTTGGAAAATACCATAGAACTCTTGATCCAGGATTCCATGCCCTTATCCCATTTTTCGATCGCATTGCTTATATTCAGGATTTAAAAGAAGAGAGTATGGATGTCCCTCCGCAAGAATGCTTCACAAAAGATAATGTCCAGGTTATTGTAGACGGTGTTCTTTATATTAGCATAAAAAACGCTCAGAGTGCCAGTTACGGTGTTACTGATTACAAATATGCAGCCACTCAGCTGGCACAAACTACAACACGTTCCGTAATCGGAACACTGGATCTGGATCAGACATTCGAAGAGAGAGATGTAATTAATTCAAGGGTTGTGAATGTCTTATCCGAAGCAGGAGAACTCTGGGGAATCACCGTTCATCGCTTTGAAATAAAGAATATCACTCCTCCGAAAACCGTCCAGGATGCCATGGAAAAGCAAATGGGAGCGGAGAGAGAGAAACGAGCTAAAATTGCTATTTCAGAAGGCGAAAAACAGAGTCGCATAAACCGTTCCGAGGGTCTAAAAAGTGAAATGATCAACCGCTCGGAAGGAGAGAAACAGCGCCAGATTAATGAAGCGGAAGGTAAGGCCAGTGAAATCAGGGCAATTGCCATCGCAACAGGGGCATCCATTATCAAAATCGGCGAAGCTGTATCCACCTCAAGAGGCGAAGAGGCCGTTAGATTACGTCTGACGCAAGAGTATCTAAAAAAATACGGAACGCTTGGAAAGAGCGGTAACAACGTGATAATTCCGAAAGATATTTCGAATATCAGAGATGTGCTGGCATCAATAGGATTGCCTTTGAATACTACGAAAAGTAAATAGGGTTATCGGATAGATCATTTTACGGTTGAATGGTAGCCAATTCATTCGAAGGAAATGTGATAATGTCTCCTTCCGACTTACGCATCATTTAAATGCAGTACGGAAGGAGACAACTGGTGAACAACTCATTAAATTGTAAATCCAATACCGGCTCTCGCGCCACTTTCATTTAATTTAACATTACTACTTGAAGAGGTTGAACTCTGCCCGGGGTAGTAAAGAAACATAGCATTGTCATACGCTTCCATAAACAAGAATATTGAAGAGGCTGCCCTGTAACGAATACCCAGAGAACCGCCGCCCTTGATTATATACCCGCCCACAACACTACCGGCACCAGTAGATAGTCTTAAAAAAGGATCAAGAGACTTGCTTCCGAGAAAATGAAAGGAAAGATTAAAATCTGCCGTACTGAGGTCTTCCATCCTGACATTTCCTCGGGCAGCCGTTATCAGGTCAAAAAGGTTGAGGTCACCGGAGGTACCTCCCAGCAGGACACCCAAGAATGTATAATCGGAAAAAATAAATACGTTATTCATTCGTATTTTTGATGATTGGACGGAAATACCGGCTCCAAAATAATCGCTAAAAGCATACTCAAAACCCAAACGTCCGTTGATAAGCTTCTGCTCTTGCTGTCCGACTGAGTTAAGAATGTACATTCCAAAAAGCTGTCTGTTTACATTGGTTGAGGTTATATCTAATATGGAAACATTATAAACAGTTGTATCATTCTCGAATTTTCTGAGTGCGGAAGAGTCTACGTATCCGGAACCGACACCTATCTCGATGAACAATTGACCCTTTCTATAGAAGTCACCGGAACCGCCCTTTGCATTTAGTTCATGAACATTAAAAAATGTAAAAAATACACTGATTATTATAACAGCATATATCCGCACACTTTTCAATTTCTGTAAATAAAACATGAACGAACTCCATTTAACATTCTTTTAAGTGCAGGGAAATCTGGAAGGCTTCCGATTTAATGCCCGATATCTGATTTTCATCCGTTCATTGCAGATACGATCCTGAAATGAACGGGACTCAACCTCCCTCTCTGACTGCTCGTTTTTTCGATACTGTTCAGAGATGCTTCAGGAGATATATAGATTGAATTTCATGATGAAATACAGATGCAAAAAAACATGCAATCAAGTGTCAATAAATTAAGACGGATTTATTCCTGCACAATATAACAAAATTCAAATTCACCTTTCAACACAAAATGATTATTTTCGAGTCAATCGCAAAATACCGTCCCAGTGCTCATCAGTTCCCTGCTCCAGGTATTTTTTACAGCGGTTCATATAAATTACAGGTAAGACATCATTCGGAGTCATCGCTTTCGCATTTTGGAAGCCCTCCATTGCCTGTTCAAAGTTTCCTTTTCTGTATTCATCCATTGCCCTGTATAAGACTTCTTTAGATTTGATTTTGTGACCAAGGGCATTTTCAGACTCGTAACCAAAAATTTCATAAATTTTGATAGTCCGGGTCTGTCCTTTAACTATAACCATATCCACAAGCCGCACGGATTCCTTTTCTTGTTCACTCAATAATTCAATTGTATCCTCAGATACTAGAACGGGAAGTCTGTACTGTGCGGTAAGACTTTCAAGACGTGAAGCTACGTTTACAGTATTGCCAATTACTGTCGTATCCAGGCGAGAGGAACTTCCAACAGTGCCCAGAATAACATCTCCTGTCGAAATCCCTATCCCCATCTCTATCCTATCATTTCCGACAAGCTGACGTTCCGTATTGTATTTATTGAGTTCTTCGCGCATGGTAATTGCCGCTCGAACAGCATTACTGGCAGAACTTCCACTATCGGTATCAATAAATAGGGCCATAATACCATCACCCACGAACTTATCCACAAACCCGCCTACTGATTTAATAGCAGGTTCCATTCGTTGTATGTATTCGTTTAAGAACTTCAGGTTATCTTCAGGAGTCAATCCTTCACTGATGGATGTGAAGGAACGTATGTCACTGAATAAGATTGTCATCCTGTTACGATTGCTGTCCCCCATAGCAATTTCCATGGCGCTCTTCTTTCCTAAAATTTGTAAGAACTGATTGGGAACAAATCGGAAAAAAGCCTGATTCTGTTTTTCCATACTTTCCGAATAATTTCGGATTTCAGCAACCATATCATTGAAAGCGGAAGCCAGAAGCTCCATCTCATCATTCGTTTTAATATCCATTACAGTATCGAAATCACGGTTTTTTACCTGCTCAGCCCCCACACGAAGTGTATTCAGAGGTCGCGTCATAAAACCCGCAATAAAAACAGCAACAGTAATTGAGAAGAATACAGAAACGGCGACAAGACCGATATATAAATAAAATACCTGGTTTATCATGTTATACTCATCATCAGCCTTCATGTCCAGGCCAATGATTGCTACAACTTCACCATTATTGTCTTTTACCGGGATATAGCTGGAAAGAAAAACCCCGAAAGTATCAACAGTATATTCGGAATCTGATTCAATGTTACCCTGAAATGATTGCAACAATGCAGGATATTCACTGACATCGAATAGAGTTCCGGATGTTGTTGACTCCTCATTCTCTTCAATTTTGCCGTTTGAATTATAATCAAACTCCGTATAATCAGCGTCAGCGATGAACTGCACCACATTTCCATCGGGAGATTGCTGTATTTTTGTTAGAATATAAGCATATCGTAACAACACGGGATGTGCCGGGTCAAAAGGCTCCTGCTGCAGCACACCATGTTCCGGGTAAGTCTTTTTCGTTCCTATTTTGATTTTGCGTAAAAATTGAACAACATGCTGGAATTCGGGCGAAGAGTGTATTTTCTCCATTTGTTCATCCGTTAAGATTTCATTATACTCACCCGGACCTTCTGGAAAAGATTCTTTCGTTACACCTCCAACCTCCCCGAGCATTTTTTTTACAGCGAGAATACTTTTTAGATCCTCATCACTCATAAATGCTGCAGAGGTTCGTCCAACATCCTCCAGTCGGTAACCCATTTGAATCCAAACAGCATCCTGAACTTGCTTAAAAAAATAGAATAATGTGGAACCGGATACAATTACCGAGAGTACACCTATTGCAATACCAAGTTTATATCGAAACGGGAAAAGGATCATAACTATTACACCTGTGAATAAACTTAAATTAGCATGGAGATATCAAAATCAAGCACTTTCAATTTATTGTAATAAATAAAAGTATTTCAATATAAGGCGAGATAGTTAATCGGCTAACAATCAACAGAGTAGAAACATTATTGAAATTCTTAAAGGTTGAACCGGAAAAAGCCCTGCAAAGAATTCCAGTTGAATATTACAGAGCTTTTTATAGGTCACTTAAAGGTAATAGATAACCTTTGATCACAACAGGGCATTGTGTCTGGCAATTATCCAATCTGATATTTCCTGCAATCCATCTCCTTTTCGCGGTGCAGCTTTAAGGACATCGATCTCCGGATTGATCTTTTTCATGTTTTCTTCAATCAGGCCAATATTCGCTTCCAGAACCTCTGCGATATCAACTTTATTTACAATCCCAAGATCACATACACGAAACATTAGAGGATATTTCAAGGGTTTATCCTCGCCCTCTGCAACACTCAGTACAACCATGTTATGATCAGCACCCGTATCGAATTCAGCCGGACATACAAGGTTTCCCACATTCTCGATTATATAAATATCAATTTCCTGATCATCAAACATCTCCATGGACCGTAATATGACATTACTTCCCAGATGGCAGTCTCCTCCCCAGGGTTCGGTATTAATCTGTGCAATGGGGATATTCAATGGCTGCAATCGCATGGCATCATTGGTTGTTGTAATATCTCCTTCAATAACGGCAACACGTTGCCCCTTCTCTTTCAGGATAGGAATTAATTTTTCAAGCAATGTAGTCTTCCCTGATCCGGGAGAACTCATTATATTGAACATGCTTCGCTTTTTTTCTCGAAGAATGGATCGAACTTTTTTCGCCAGCTCATCATTCTCTTCGAGTACATCCTGCACAATTTTTATTTCCATACTATTCTGCTCCAGAAATGATTTATATTATTTAATTACCTAATTTAAGAAATAACAGATATTATTCATCTTCTGCAACTTCTATGGAATCAACACGCATTTCACTTCCTGAAATAATCTCAACAGGGCTGGCGCATTTCTGACATACAAAAATAGGCTCTTCCAGTTTTAATTCAAAACCACACTCCGGACATTTTACTATTACATCCAGGTTTTCAACAATTAGCTCTGCATCTTTCAGAAGCTCATAATCTCTCTTCAAAACATCAAAGTGAAACGTGAGAGAATCAGGGATGATAGCGTGCATTTTACCTGCGACAAATGTGACATTTTCCACGGCTGTATTTACTTCCGATTGAACAAGCTGCTTATTGACTATATCAATTATGGATGAGGCTATACTTAGTTCGTGCATATTATCAGCAAATCCTTGGAAGCATGTCTCCGGCCAGCATATCCAGAATTCGCTCTCCACCGATAGCGGTCTTCAAGATTACCCTGCCAGGCATTCGATCAGTGACATCCCCTATAATCGATGCATTTTCACTGCCCGGGACTTTTCTTATTTTTTGTATGACATCCTCGGCAACATTCGAGTCTACAATAGCTACAAGTTTTCCTTCGTTGGCCACATGAAGCGGATCAAACCCCAGAAGCTCGCAAAGACCCTTCACAGCATCACGAATAGGAATCCGGTTTTCGTAAATTTCTCCACTGAATTTCGAATCTTCAAAGAATTCATTGAGAGTTGTAGCCAGTCCTCCTCTTGTTGGATCACGCATTATTCGCAAAGAGCCTTTCGCTGTTTTTTGAATCACACGTGCAATCTCGGATACTGATCCACAGTCACTTTCTAAATCTGTGTGAAAATCCATTCCTTCTCGAATTGCGTACAGTGCCATTCCATGGTCGCCAACATATCCGCTCAGAATGATTTTGTCTCCCGGTTTCATTGAATTTAAACCGGCAGGAGAGTCTTCTCTCAAATATCCAAAACCAGTTGTATTAATGAAAATCCCATCGCAGGCACCACGTTCTACAACCTTTGTATCTCCCGTCACTATGCGAACACCGCTAACCCGGGCAGCCTCCGCCATGGAACGGGATATTCGGATAAGATCATCTACAAGAAATCCCTCTTCAATAATGAATCCGGCACTGAGATAGAGGGGGTCTCCGCCGCTTACAGCAATATCATTTACAGTCCCATAAACCGCCAGACTTCCAAGGTCTCCACCCGGGAAAAATATGGGAGATACAACGAATGAGTCAGTCGAGATGACTGGCGATCTATGATCCGGTTTTAATATAGCTCCATCAGAAAAATCGGACTCTTCCTCACCGAAAGCAGGTCGAAATAGTTCAGTAATTAAACGGTGTGTGTAAACCCCGCCATTGCCATGGGCCATTGTTATATTCTTTTCTCTTTTCATTTAACTGGACCTGCCTCCTTCTGATTTAACTCAATCTTGCATATTTAAAAAAGGTTGCACAGGTCCCTTCATCGCTTACCATACACGACCCTTTTGGATCTTCCGGGTTACAACCTCTATCAAAAAGCTTACAATCGTGAGGATTTTTTATGCCGCGCATAATATCACCACAAATGCATCCAGGATTCTCCTTTGATTTCGGAACAGTGATTGAAAACTTTTTTGAAGCATCATA
>JBNKQE010000132.1:0-11892 GCA_050295715.1 Leptospirales bacterium | reverse complement strand
ATATCTCTTTTGTGTGCTCCAGCACCTGATTTGCAATGACCAGATCAAATCCGCTTCGAATTTCCGGATACAAGTCATGCTCCACATCCAGCGGATGCACCTTCACTCCCTTTCCCTGAAGCTCCTTAATATAAGGTGGATAGCTCTCCACGCCATGCAGACGTATCATCTCTTCCGATATTCCGGCTTTATTTAAGATTGCAGTTTTAGCATTGAACAGATCTGTCCCGTGCCCGCAACCCAGATCCAGGAGGCTGAATTCCCGCACTCCCGCACCGGTTCTGGCCGCTACGTGTTCTGCCGCCCAACCACTGATTACATGGCGTCCATAATTCAGGTGTTCCGTTCCTGATTTAAGCTTTACAAAGATTTCCCGAAGCATACTATCTCACTCTTAGAAACCGGGGGTTATTTCACAATGAAAATACGTAATTCAATCATTCTTATTACCGGAGCCTCCAGTGGAATTGGCCGTGAAACAGCCCGCCAGCTGGCCCAAAAAGGTGCCTATTTGATACTTGCCGCCCGGCGCCTTGAGTTGCTGAAAGAGCTAAAGTATGAAATTAACGCAACCGGCGGCCATGAGCCTGTTATTGTCGAGTGTGATATAACCGATCCGGATGGACAGAGTAAGCTTGAAAAGGCCGTGGAGAGTGCCGGCGGATTACATATTCTTATTAACAATGCCGGAATTACCGCCCATGGACGTTTTGAACATACCAGAATCGAAGTCTTCAGACGCTCTATGGAGCTCAATTTTTTCTCAGTAGTCTCTCTGACCCAGCGCCTTTTACCATATATGAAGCGTACACCCGGAAAGAAGATGATTGCTTACGTCTCCACTCCATCAGCACTTTATGGTATTCCTGAAAGATCTGCTTACAGCACTTCCAAAGCAGCCGGTAATATCCTGATGGAGTCTATTCGCATGGAACATACATTTGATTCAATATCAACACTGGCTTTCTGTCCCGGATATACGGAAACTGAGCTTCGAACATCGGGGCTCGCACCTGACGGATCCATCATTAATGAATCCCAGGCACCGGGAGCGCGAACTCCGGAGTCTGTTGCAGCGGAACTTATCCACTCAATTGAATCTGCAAGCCGCATTTCTTTTACTGATATGAATGGTCGCGCTGTCTACTGGCTTCGCACACTGGCACCATCGCTCCTGGAGAAGCTAATTAACAAAAAGGTTCGAAGAACTCATTAAGACGGCGCGAATTCATACAACTTCAATATATATTTATCCTTATCCACGGTAACCGATTTTCAATAATTCAGTGAAAGGTAAACGAGTGTACATTAATAGGAATGATTATTTTACCTTTCTATATTTTCCGTCAAAGTAAGCACGCATTCCATGATACATCTGGCAATTATGCTCCTGAACAAACATTTTTTGTTCCCTGTAGTCAAAATCCAACCTGCAGCACTCTTCGCCATCGCACTCCGTTTCCTCGTATAGCCCTTTATTATTTTTCAATAAAAACGCAACGCTTATATCACCAATATGCGATGTCGGGCCTCTTACGACACTTATATCAGCTTTACAACTGAATGTTTGATTTTTTTCAATTGCACTGCAGTTAAGAGTCAGATCACCACCGGATCCATCGCTGTAATTACCGCTAAGTCCCGGTGTTACGCCTTCTTTTCCAAAAGCCGTTCTCAAGAATTTTACTCGATCTACAGTCATATCAATAAGGCATGTCAGGTATTGAAATTCTCCCTCCTGCCTGTCTTCGTACATCTCTTTTGCCCAGCCACATATATACTCTTTACGATCTATCCAGTTTCGAGAATCGTCACGCATATCCATGGCTTCTTCTTTCGTCAGTTTTTTACGTAATTTCTTGTATACCCTGTTTAACTCTCTATCAGCAGTATTGAATTCACTTTTCAAACAGCTAATTTTATTTTTTGGGTTTGATTTTTTACAGTATTGAATATTGACCGGGGTCCCTTCCGGTTCACTGTGTAACATTGAAGAACTAATTATAAGACCTATCATTAGAAATATAAATTTTTTCACAAATATATCCTTTCAAATCCGGTTAAATAGTATATATCACTTTATCTCATTGAATCTATTTCATTCACATCCGGGTGTTATAGCAATCCACTTCATACAATCCAGTTGTATAAATTTTTAACATTATACTTTTCATATTTTTCATGAAGGTTTAAAAAAAAACACGCACCCTGAGGTGCGTGTTCTGGATGGACTGGAGTGAATTATTTCTAATTACTTTACGGAGTCTGAGTGTTTCCTCCGCCACTACTGCCCCCCGTACTTGAAGCTGGTCCGGGAGCCTGTGAGCAATCAACCGGAGCCCGATACTGCTCAGGATAACGCGCATGCTTGCGTATCACTTTTAGAATACGGTTCTTTCTTTCACAGTCAGCCTTATCAAAATCAAGCTGTGCTCCATCAAAAAACACTTCAAATATATCTGTCAGAACACGAACTTCGTCAAAAAATACAACAACCGGCTCCAGTGAAGTTTTAGGAGTGGAACGAATCTTAAATTGCTTTAAGACTATTGTTTTGATTTGAGGAAACGATTCCACATCCTGTGGAACAGTTACCGGGATCTCAACCGACATTGGTCGCCAGCCAATGAAATCCAGACTTCCCATGGAAAGGATATGAGTTTCACCTTTCCAGTCCTCAATCCATGCTTCCAGTTCATATTCATTACCACGTCCGGCTACCCAGACTGAAAGTTGATAAACTTTTCCGGGAAGCTCAACACCATAAATACAATCGACGAACTGTCCTCTTTGCGAGCGATTCAATTCAGATTTAGCCGGGTCCTTATAGCATGAATGCGGCTTTATTTTTCCGTCATTTTTTGAAGCATCCAGTAATGCCACATCATTAAAAAATGGCCTGGGCCTTTCTACAACGTATTGATCCACTCTCGGTGGTCTAATAGTAACGATATTATTTCCAGGAAATGAGAATGCATACTTGATACCAAGTACCTTAGCCTCTTCAAATGTCTGGTTCTCACGAATATCCTGAGGTGTTCCTTTTACAAGTTTTACCTCTCGCTCAACTTCTACATTAGAATATTCTGCAGAATACGGATCACCATTTTTTGTACTATCACGGTTCGTTAATAGTTCCCATCCGTATCCGCCGCCAGAATAATCCGTATCAAAACTTTCTACTGTAATTGCTCGCAGCTCATTTGCAGAAACGTCGCTTCCAATAGCTGTTTCCACACCGCCGGCATATCCATTTACAAATGTCAGCCCTACAACAGCTGCTGCAACAACTCCCCCGAATAACGGGACAATATGAGCTGAATTCCTTCTAAAACTTGCGAAGATGTCCATCCGTTGATCCTCCTCTTTTCGCAAACATAATTACGCCTATGGGTTTTTAAGCTGCTGTAATGCAGCCATACAAACCTGATCCGGGCGTAACAGCCAGACAATGCCTAACTGACCCGCCCGAGATTCTATAATACCTGTAACCGTAAACGCCCTCGTCTTACCAGTTATCTTTAATCTCGGATCCTGGATAATCCAGTTCGCTTTTATCAATCATGGCCTTAAGACCATCCATGTAAAAGTAAAATGTTCCCGGAACTTCATGATGATCGCTTGTAACAAACAAACTTACAAAATGGAGATTCTTATCCAGCAAAGAGTATCGTGTACTCTGAGGCAACCATCCCGGAACTACCGCTACCATTTTTCGCCAGCCAAAATAGTTCAATGGTCCCATCTTCAACTTGTGAATTTTACCTTTATAGTCTCTTAACTTTATACTTAATGTATGACGAAACTTTCTGCCCAGTACCCACACTGAGAACTGCCGCGCTTTGCCCTTAATCGAATATTCATGTGGTGGCATCACCTCAACACGATCATATCCTCTGTCCAGGAAATTGGTTTTAACTCCCAGAATATGATTGGGATTTGCTGGATCGTCAGAAGCAGATACTGTTTCCGCCTCAGGAGGTGACACGGTTGTATCATCAGCTGCCTTAATTTCACCACGCTGAGCAATCTTCAGTGTCTTGGTTTCACCCACTGGATTTGTAGCCTTTGCTACCCAGTCTTCCGACTCCTCAAAATCTTCAAGTGTTACTTGAATCAAATTAGACCCAGGTGCACTAACTACGTTAGGATTTTCTGCTGGTGCAGGGTTTGCAGGCGCAGCCGGTTGCTGGGCTGCCAGGGGAGCTCCCATCAGAATTAGTCCAAAAACTGCCAATATTGAAACGATTGCTTTTTTCATAGCTCGACTTCCTCTCACAAAGTCAGGATATTTCCCAGGTTCTCCAATGAGTGTCTGGATGTGTTTTTCAACATCATTCACAGGTCTGAAAAATGTTCCATAGGTCTTATCGGTTTTACATTGGAAGAACTTTTACCTATAGCAAAAGAATTTTTTCTTTTTTTTTATATTCTTAAATAAAATAGTTCATGCGACATATTATAACAAGAATTAGCAAGAAACAAGGCTGTTTTTACGTTAAAACTTCAAGTTGTCCTGTCAAAATTCTTCATTGGTTGTTCGAATGGAAAATCTTACAATCTGATCAGAAACCGATAATCCTGACATGTCATCTTTAACTTCCTGATAATCGATCATTATTATAGACCAGTCCAATGGAAACATATAATAATTCCCCCGTCCAACCTTTTAACTTTTAAATTTATTAATAGAAAACCCATTTGTCTCTAAGATATTATTTTTTTAATTCATTGATCCCTTTTTAATCGTTCCTAAAAAACGTCTTGACTCAAAACCATCGTGTAACACTTTCCAAGGATGGGAATCGTATTGATAGACGGTGTCAGATCACCTTTTGGAAATTACGGTGGTAAACTTAAAGATACCCCCGGTATTACTCTGGCTACCCGTATTGTAAAGGGAGCCTTGCAAAAAGCAGGTATCAGCCCCGAAGAAATTGATGAAATCATTTTCGGATCCGTAATCCAGACAGAGCCTGATACCATGTATCTGGCACGTCATATCGGATTGCACGCAGGTTTGAGACCTGATGCTCCCGCTTTAACTGTGAACCGCCTCTGCGGATCAGGAATGGAAGCTGTTTTCCAGGCGTATTATGCAATTTCAGTCGGCAGATCATCTGTGACTATAGCCGGTGGGGTAGAAACGATGAGCCGTGCCCCCTATGTCGTTCAGGGCGCCAGGTGGGGCAATCGCCTTGGAAATGGAGAGCTAATTGACATGCTCCATACAGCACTCACGGATTCTTATGTAAATATGTCAATGGGCCTGACTGCAGAAAAACTGGCTGAAGACTATGAAATATCACGAAAAGAACAGGATGACTGGGCAACCCTGTCCCAGGTTCGTGCAGAAAAATCTCGAAATGATGGTTTCTTCAATGATGAAATCCTTCCTGTGAAAATTAGAACTTCGAAGGGTCGCGAAGAGATGAAGGAAGATGAGACTATTCGCGGAGCAGCCGGTGTAGGTAAACTTGATGAACTACCTCCTGCGTTTAAAAGTGAGGGTACTGTAACAGCCGGAAATGCTTCTTCGCTGAATGACGGTGCCTCCGCACTCATTGTGGCATCAGATGAATGGGCAGAAAAAAAAGGAATCAAGCCGATGGCCCGGATCATTGGACTGGGTGTTACCGGGTGCGATCCGTCTCGAATGGGACTGGGGCCTGTTCACGCGATTCCTCAAGCACTGGCCATGGCTGGAAAAGAACTGAAAGATATGGATTTGATTGAAATCAATGAAGCTTTTGCCGCTCAGTTTCTGAGTGTTAAAAAACTTCTAAATCTTGATCCGGAAATTACGAATGTAAATGGCGGAGCTATTGCAATTGGTCATCCACTGGGAGCGTCCGGAAACCGTTTACTGCTTACCCTTTCCCGCGAACTGCAGCGTCGAGGTAAAAAGTACGGACTGGCTTCCCTATGCATTGGTGGCGGCCAGGGTATTGCCACAGTGATTGAAGCAATTCATTAAGTAACTGCTCATTACGTAATATGTAATTGGGCAATCCCGGTCCAATATCGGAGCAAGCGGACATCCCTGTCCGATTGCTCCGAAGAAGGAAAGGTCTCGATTTCCTGGATCACATATTACGTGCTGAAAAATATTTGCCTTCAATTCTACCAAGAAACTCATTAGCAAGTCCCTCAAATTCCCTTCGAATATCTACAAATTTTCCTGCGGATTCCTGGTGAATATTTTTTCTGGCTCCTGGAAGCTCTGCCACTCCAATTCTATCTTTAATCACTGATTCAAACAGTCTTTCATCGTAGTCTGTGATCAATCGACTGGTTTGTTCTTCATGCTCTTTAACAGGAATACCCTGTGCAAATTTCATACGATTTCGAACAATCCCCAGAAATGATGCCCTGGCACGTTTCCCCTTTTCACGAACTTCTTTCTGTATATTCTCAATGTGCTGCAATATAAAAGGGATCCCATAGCATGAAATAAAATCCGGAATTGTTGGAATCAGATAATAATCACTGGAAAGAATTGCATTGCGCGAAACCATATAAATATTTGGCGGACAATCAAGTAGAATGTAATCGTATTTTTTTTTCAATTCCTGGAAGGCATCCTTAAGAATCAAATCCCTCGTAAGATAATACTCTTCCGTATCAAGAATGTGCCTGGGTTTGCGTTTAACCAGTTTCATCTCATAGTCCGGTAGATCCAGGTGAGATGGAAGTAGATCCAGATTTTCAGTATTTCCAGGAATCGAGTCCCAGGCCCGGTCCAGTGCATTATTTATTATCCAATCAGGATTTATTCTCGGACCCTCTTTATCATAATATGTTTGTATAACATCTCTGATTGAACCGAAACGATCAATCCTATCAGCCCAGTAGTGTTCATCAAGGGTTGAAAGAGACAAACTGCACTGTGGATCCAGATCCACAAGTAAGACCTTTTTGTTTGCAAGAGTTGCAAGAGCAATTCCCAGCTGCAGTGTGATGGTAGTCTTTCCAACCCCACCTTTATAATTTATTACTGAAATAATCTTTGCCATGAATCTTCTACCGTTCAATCACCCGAACTTTACCTACCCATCTGAAAGTTCATCTCCTTTTGAGCCTATTAAAAGAAATATTATCCGATCGCTTGAATCCTGAATATATTAACATCTAACTTTATTGTACAATATTAATGCACATGCATAGAATTGACAGTATAAATATGAGGCACAAAAAAAAGATTTTCTGGATTTCGCGTATTTTATTGACACTTTTCATGCAAATGCATATTATTCAAACATACTTATATAAATTTTAAATACGAGGGAAGTCAAAAATGACGGATGATCAGGATATAAAGAAGCAACTGGCCAGGAAAAAGAGAATCGCAATGGAAATTGCATCCACAATTCACGACATTGTCGAAGATCGTTTTATGACAGACTATAACGAGCTTACTCCCCTGAGTGAACAGGCTATAAAGGCTGTCGAGGATTATCATAATTTCAAAAAGACTCATGGGCTCTAAAAAGGTCCATGAGTCATCCAGCTGATTCCCAGATCAGGACTTCCATAAAGGTTGTCAATTACTACCCCGGCTGCTCCCATCAGAACGGATAGACCCAGTACAATTGCAGTCTTGAGTCCCATCTTACCACGTCCCAGAATAACAGCCATACCGGCTTTTGTCATTGTATTAATAATTGCAGCTATAATGATTCCGTTCCTGGCTATATTTGATTCCAACCCGTCTCTTGCCATTCTCGATAAAGACAGTGTGATTGCATCAACATCGGAAACACCAGATATAGCCGATGCAGCATATATTCCTGCACCGCCAAACCAGAACTCCATTGCCCTGGTTAACATCATTATTAAAGCAAGAAGTAAGCCGAACTTTAAGGCCGGAGAAAGTTCAAATGGATTCTTTACAATATTATCTCCCTGAAAGGAAGGTTGTTTCACACTGTACCATAACCAGAATGCCCCTGCATAACCTGTCACTGTCATCAATCCAACAGGCCAGATAAGTCCCGGAAGCAGATTAGCATTTACAACTCCCACTTCCAGAAATATTCTCGGAAACATTGTAGCACAGGAAATGACAACACCTGCTGCCAGAAGTGTTTGTAAGGATTTGTGAGTTCTCGCCATTCGAGAGAAACTCAGGGTAGCCGCTGTAGATGATGCCAGGCCGCCCAGAATTCCGGTTGCCCCCACACCCAGTTTTGCACCGAATATTCGAACGCCTACATAACCCAGATAAGAAATGCCGGCGATCAACACCACCATCCACCATAACTCATATGGATTCAGAGTACCCCAGGGACCATACCCTTCGTTTGGAAGCAGAGGCAGTACGACCAGAGTTATCAGAAGTAATTTTAGCGAAGCAAGCATTTCATCTTCACTGATCTGATTTACCCACTGATGAATCCTGGTCTTAAATCCAAGAATTGCAACTGTAAGAACTGCACCCGCGGCTGTAATGCGAACATCAACAAGTACCGATACAATACCCAGCACAAAAGCAATCATGGAAGCAACTTCCGTTGTTGCTCCCATCTCTTGTTCGCTGCGAAATGTGGATAAAATATGATTGGCTACAAGCAAAGATCCAACCACAGCGATTGATACAGCCACGACGGCCGGTCCCACGGTTTCAAACAGTAATCCGCTCAGACCTCCAAGAAATCCGATCAATCCCACTGTACGAATCCCGAGCATGACTTCCCCGCTCGATCTACTGCGACTTTGCCAGCTTCGCTCCACGCCTATTATCAAACCGGCGAGCAGAGCAACTCCCAATCCCTCCAGAGTATGCATATAATCAACGTTCATGACGTCCTCTTATTATAAAGAATTAGACGGGAGTTTGATGTAATTAGCGATAGTCATTAAAAGTTTAGAGAAAATGTAATCTGTAATAAACGGTATGTGAAGTAATATTCTACGATCTTACGCATTAACGGTATAGTCACTCTTCAAGAATTCCATAATTCTTGCGCCCTCGGAAGAGGATAAATTTAAATCAGTAATGTAATTTTTCCTAATTTCATCAATACACACAGTAACGCTATCGGTCTTAGAATCCTGCTTCAAATATAAATGTCCCGCAGGAGTTATAGAGGTCTTCAATGCAGGCCAGTATTGAATTTCCATACCAAATAATTTATATCGAATAAAAAGTGTATCGTTTGTTATTACGATCGATTTCTCTCCCCGAATTTGAAACATTGCTTTCGTAAAATAATGTCCGCATACTATCGAAAATATCCATAATAACACATGAATAAATACTACAATAATCATATCTTCATGATGCATACTGTTCTTTATGTGATAAAGAATCGCAAATAGTATGAATGAAGTGAGAAATAATGAGACATAAATTATTATAGATGATAGATTATATCGTGGGAGAAAGTTGATTTCCCTTCCGCCATTTGATTCTACAGTTTTTATGTTATTTTCTCTCAATATGCCGTCTCACTTATCTCAGACGGCGACAGTTTATTTATGAACCAAATTGCTTCAATCTATTTTTTATAAAATACGAACAATTAGAACTGTGAATAAATAGTTTTTATTCACAGTTCTAATTTCTTTTAATTATTCAGAGCTATATATATTCGCAGGATTATATTGGATTTCTGTGATAGTTCCTTGAAAGTAATCATACTGCCGATTTTCCGAAAAAGACCAGGTTGCTGTTCCCGATCCTGCAACAGTCATTCCTTCCATTGTTTTCAATGGTCCGCTTGTTATGAACCAATCATCAAGAACAAACTCACCGTTTACTTCTCGATATCTTCTTGCCTTAAAGCTGGAAACATGACCATCATCGCGAAAAATGAATTCTCCTGTGACCGTTATTCCATTATATGTGAGAGCAGCCTCCGCACTATTAAACCCGGTTGCTTTCCATTGAATAAAGGGACTTACAGCAGCCTGCGGGAACCATATAATTTCACTCAAGTAGCGAAGCATTGCTCCTTCTGTCAATTTTGCACCGGATGCATCAATTAGAGAGACAAGTCCGGCGAGTCGTATCTTCATGCTGCCACCGCTTCCTGAAGGATCGAGCTGATCAACTCCAATCATTGCGATTCCGGGAAAGACAGGAACTCGCGCAATCCATACGAATCCCGGTTTATCAATACGAAAATACTCTTCGGCCTCGAGAGGCATAAAATCCTGATCCATACTCAAGCGTATGCCGCCTTTCTGCTTTAACCGAATCGTAGTCGGGATATTTTTGTTTAGAGCACCCGAAACTATGATCCATCGACGGACAACTGGCGGCAGTCGAAGCATATCCTGATATGTAATTTTACGAGAGTCTCCCGGTTTTGATTCCATTAAAAGATTTTTTGCTAATACCTGCCCGTCATTCACGAAGATTCGTTCGGTAACAGGAAGCATCATTACCGTAAAAGCGATAAAAAAGAGTATGACCGAAAATAAATATATTACGTATTTCATAGTTTATCTGACAGAAGAATCATTTTGTATTTTTCCATCAATACTAATTTCATGAAAATAGTGACTTAATATATCATTTGAGTAATATAAAATCACAACAATCATATGATGGCATGTAGAAACTTACTACTATGCCGGTAATTCATTTGTAAAATAGACTGTGGAATTGCAGATTTAAATATTAAAAATTGGGAACCAAACCTCTGCCTGTGGAGTATAGAAAACAAATAAAACGATGAGGTATCACATGAATAATAAACAGGGATACATAGCAGCTGCAATTCTCATTCTTGTATCTTTTTCCGCTGCAAATGCACTACCTTTTTTTGGCAGTGGTGACCGTAGCAGAGGCCATGGAAGAATGGATCCGGAAAAAAGGTTGGAGGAAATGGTTGACCATCTTGACCTTACGAAAGAGCAAGAGGCCAGTGCAAAAGATATTCTCAGTAATTATGAAAGTAAACTTAGTGTAGAACGTGAAAAAATGGCTCCCTTACATAAAGAGTTACAGAAGATGCTATTAGAAGAAAATGTAAATCTGGGAAAAGTTCGCGAACAGCTCAACAAGATAAGCGCCGTCGGTACAGAGATTCACATGCTCCATATTCAACAGAATCTTGAAATCGAAAAAATATTGAATGAGACGCAGAAAAAAAAGCTGCGCAAATTCAAAGAGAAGCGATTGGAACGAAGAAAGGATCATGGACCACGCGGTTGGTAAATATGACAGAGCAAGAATTAAAATCCTGGATTGAGACAACAAAAAGTACTGTGCTCCTGGCAGTTCGAAAAAATCTGCCGGGACACCTTGCTCATACAATGGATGATGTAATACAGGAAACCTATTTCCGATTTTACAGTTCCTTCAGCAAAGTTGATCCGGACCCGGAGCTGGCTGCAGGATGGCTTTATGTAACAGCGCGAAATGAGGCCCGTAAAGTCATTCGTACATCCAGGCGAGAAGAGTCCAGATTGCTGCGCTTTACAGTAAATTATAAGAGAGAGACATATTCAGAAAATCATGAATCACAGCTGGAAGATATTGAAGGTGCCTTATCGGATATTCCTGAACCCTTTGGAACTACCATGCGACTGAGACTGGAAGGATTTAATATTGACGAGATTGCAAAAAAATTACATATTCAGCCAGGAACTGTCAAATCCAGACTCAGTCGTGGAAGGGAAATGCTCTCGCGAATAGTAATGAATGAGGGACTTGGGTAACCATCATGAAAAATCATAATCAGACCATAGAAGATATGATTCAGGAAAGACTGAATGACGAACTCTTTTCAGAAAGATTGACAGGTAAGATTATTGAGAGGGACCGCAATCTCAAAAAGTTAAAATTGAGAAGGGTTTCAATGGGTCTTGCAACTGCTGCTATTGCAGTGTTTTCTATAACTCTATTTCTCTATCAACCTGCAGAATCAACAACTACAGCCG
>JBNKQE010000131.1:0-11947 GCA_050295715.1 Leptospirales bacterium | reverse complement strand
GACCCTGGTCAGTCCGTGATGCAGTTGAATTACTCAAAGCTGAACGAATAGGCCATGCAACTTCTGCGATTCAGGATCCGGATCTTATTCGTACAATGAGAGACAAGGAAATTCCCGTTGAAGTCTGCCTCACTTCAAACATTTTTACCGGGAAATATGTTCGCAACGAACAAGATCACCCCGTGAGAAGATATTATGACGAAGGTCTTATTTGTGCAGTAAACACAGATGATCCGGAAATATTTAATGTAAATTTAACTGATGAGTATTTCAAGCATTACAAATATCTGGATTTTAATATCTCAGAAATTGTTGATCTGGTGCGTCACGGTGTTTATGCGACTTTTCATAATGATAAAACAGGTCTCTGGAATAAATTTAAACCTGAAATTGAAACTCTGCGAAGAAAATTTAATTTATAATCCATGAACAGTAGCCTTTATTATTCCAAGAGCTGTTAATCCATTCAAAATAAATTGTATGGATAACCCGGCAAGAATCAATCCCATTAATCGATGAACGATGGACAATCCAGTCCGACCGAGTAAACGAATAATCAGTAGCGATAAACTCATAATTAATGTACTTGCAGCGAAGACTGAACCAGCCACACCCAAAATGATGAACTTTTCACCCCATGACCCTGAAGTTCGTGCAACAAACATCATAAGGGCCGCTATAGCTCCCGGACCGCTTAAAAAAGGAATCGCAAGAGGAAAGACAGATATATCCCCATCATCCTCTAAATTTTGTTCATCTATATCAACAATCTTGTGATTGGAGCTTTTAGTTGTCTTCTTTCTCTCATAGAGCATATCGATTGAGATAAGAAATAAAAGAATTCCACCGGCCAGTATAAATGACTCCGGCAGTATTCCTAAATAATCCAGTATATAATCTCCAAAAAGTATAAAAAGAGTAGAAGTTAGAAAAGCCAGCAAGTTCGCTTTAATGATAATATAGAGACGTTTTCCAGGAGTGTATGGCTCAAGATAGCTTGAAAATACAGGTATAAGTCCAATTGGATCTACGACAAAAAACAAAGTGAATATCAATGAGGGTATCGAGTTTTCCATTCATTTAACCTTTCACGGTCACAATCTAATATTTGACGGGATGACAGTTGTAAATGAGCACGACTCTGCAGCTATTTATAGTATCAAAAAAGCGCTCCCTTATTTTAATAGTATTCAAACATCTTTTTAATTGAGCTGGTTTTCCCGCTTTCTGCAAGGTTATAATCCAGTCAGACTGGTCTTTTTCAATTTCCGATGTCAGGGCAAGCCATTTGCTGTGTCCGTTCATAACAGCAGCCTCCAAACACATTTCACGACGTTTTTTCAAATCAAGAAACCGAACTGGCATCCCTTCTTCTTCAAAACGTGCATCCGGCAATGTCGATCTACCCTGTAATTGAACTTTACCATCAAAGAACAAATAGTCCTGGTCAAAATATTTATCACCTGGAAATGCAACACTGGCACATCCGGAAAATTGAAAAATGAATGAGTAGACAACCAGTAGAATCCATGTTTCCCTGGAAGGAATTCTGAAGTTTATTACCATATTTTGCAATTTATCAAACATCAATAACATGATTTCATTACGCTCCACCGGGTATAAATCACTTTTCATTCTTGCTTTACTGTCTGGAATTTTTCCAGGGACAGTTTATGCAACATCTCAGTCTGTTGCTATTCTTCCGTTCCTCGTAAGTGGAACTCAACCGCAAAACCTGCCGGATAAAGATAAATTACCCGGTTTATTACAGGAAGCCAGTCTATATATATTTCAAAATGTGAGACGCTACCCCGTAATTAGCGACGATATTACAAATTTAGCCCTGTACCGTGCCGGTTTCAAAGAGAGTATGCTACTTTCAAATTTAGTCGCTTCAAAAATTTGCATCGAAACCAGGGCATCGTTTTTGATTACAGGAGAGGCTCATTTTTCAACGGGAGGAACAGTTCACTTCTCTGTTTCATCCTATTCCTGTAAAGCGGGTAGAAATATTGAAAATGCCAGATCATCCGGAAATATAAATAAACTTCAATCAATACTGCGAAAGGCCATAATACAATCAACGTCTTTTGCTCCGCCTGTTGATTATCAAGTATCAAGAAAATCCCAGGGGAGTGTTCCTGATATAGCTTTTGTTATCGATGCATCAGGATCTGTTGCCGGTGAATTGAAGAATTTGCGAAAAATAATATCCAATCAAATTCGAAGACTTCCACTGAATTCAAGAGTTGGTGGGATTGTTCTTCAATCCGGAAAAATACACACTTCACCAATGGGCAATGGCGATAAATTTATATCTTATCTGAACCATATAAATGCACAGGGAAAAATAAGTTCTATTGATTTAACAAATGCACTCCATGAACTTGAACAATATCGAGGGTGGCACAGTAATTCCAGAATCGCAATAATATATGATGGGACTATTGATAGAGATTCCACTCGATATATTGAACAACGTCTGAGAAAACTTCGCAATAAAGGTATACAGGTCTCATTTTTTCCTCTATCCAGTGTCAGTCAAAACACTTTATCTGAATTAAAAAGATTTCAAAGAACAACCGGAATATGGTTACCCGACATACATTATGGTAAGCGTGCTGGATTTCTTGAAGGATTTTCGCTTTTCTTTGTTCGATCAGGCAATAATTTTTATATAGCCAATAGAGACCTCACAAGAGTAATTCCTTCCGGCTCATTAAATTTAAATGAACTTGAACCGATTGATATGGTTCAGTTTGATAATAATTATCTGACTCTGGACTCATTGCCAGAAAAATATGCCAGAAATAAAAATCTTCATTTGACAGCGGTAGGGCCAATTGTAACTGATTTTGAATATAATCTCAATCAAGCTTTAGATGTTTCAGACAGTCCGGCAAACTATAAAGCTCTTGTAAAGAATGGATCTGTATCATTCTGGATTGACATTGAGAATAAAACTGATGCACTCACACTGAGTCGTGCAATAAATCAAACAATGTATATTGGGCTGCGCTTTAATGGCAGCCGTTCATCAACACAGATGATTAAAAATATTCCGGATACTGTTCGACCTGTCAGTCAAAAAGACGTTCCCAGACTGTTTATCAATACAATGAATCATCTGACAAATGTAAACGCATCACTGATTGATAGTAACGATATATGGTTTTTACTGGTAACTGTAAAGGATGTAATAGATGCCAGAGGAAATAGGGACATCAGACAATAAAAAAAACCTGCCGGCTATCACCGGGATAAATTATCAGGATACTATTGCGGATGATTTACCTGCAATGGCAGCTGGACTTGTGCATGAAATCAAAAATCCTCTTGCAGCCATCCACCTGCATCTTCAACTGCTTGAAAATCATATACGTGAAGTAGAAGATGAAGCTCTCCGAGAAAAAATGGGGGATCGTGTCTCGATAATAAAAAAACAAATATTGGGCATTAATCAGATTCTTCAGGACTTCTTCAGATTGATTCGCCCACAACAAACCGAAAAAGAAATTGCTGTTGATATTAATGCAATTATTTCCGAAATAATAAGCTTTCTGGAACCGCAGGCACTTCGTGAAGGTATCGACTTGCAATATAATCCAGGGACCATAGAAAAAATATTTAACTCAGACAGCAGTTTTATCAAGCAAGTTGCAATTAACCTTATCCTTAATGCCATTCAGGCTTTTCAAAAATCGGAAATTCCTATGGAAGACCGTAAAATAATTGTCTCAACAGGTTCATCTGGAGCTTCCATTTTCTTCCGTGTTGATGACAATGGTCCAGGAATTCCTCAAGAAAAACTGGATCAAATATTTGAACCATTCTTCAGCACAAAGAAAGAGGGAAGTGGACTGGGACTTGCTCTTGTAAAAAAAATGATTACGGAACTTGGCGGAAGAGTTGATGTTAAATCTATTCCCGGAAAGGGTACTTCCTTTAACGTAATACTCGGCAGCGTTCCTGAACTCGATCATAAGGAGACCATAGATTGATCAACCTTTTAGTTATTGAAGATGATGATGCTCAGAGAATGGCTCTGGTTGAATACCTTTCTGACATTGGTGGGGGTAAAACATACCATGTGTATGCAGCAGGCGAAGGAGCAGTTGCAAAAACAGTCTTGAGTGATCGTCAGGTTGATATGGTGATCAGTGATCTTATGCTTCCCGATACCACAGGTATCGATATTGTGCGTTATGTACGCTCTTCCGGAAAAAATATTCCATTTTTAATTCTTACCGGACAGCCTTCCATAGAAACTGCTATTGATGCTATTCGTGCCGGGGCAAACGATTATCTGCTCAAGCCGGTGGACCTGGAACATCTTTCATTAAAAATTGAACAGCTTGTTGAAAATGTAAAATTGAAAGAAGAGAATAAAAATCTTCGAGCCAGAATATCTGACAGCTTTCATTCCGGAAAAATTATTGGCAATTCACCAGCAATTATTACTATTATAGACCGGGTTAAACAAATTGCACCATCTGATGTAACAGTTCAAATTGAAGGAGAGAGCGGTACCGGCAAAGAACTTATTGCCAATTTGATTCATGAGTTATCGTCCCGCAGCAGTGGCCCGTTTATACGAGTAAATTGCGGTGCTCTTACAAAGACAATTCTTGAGTCTGAACTGTTCGGAACTGTAAAAGGTGCATATACAGGAGCTGACAGGGATCGCCCAGGGTATTTTGAAGCGGCCAATGGTGGTACTATATTTCTTGATGAAATAGGAGAAATGGATCTGGAAAGTCAGGTCAGGCTATTGCGTGTACTCGAAGAGAAGGAAGTTGTAAGAATTGGCTCTACAAAAGCTCGCAAAATTGATGTTAGAGTTATTTCCGCAACGAATCGAAGTTTGCTTCAATCAGTTGAAAATGGTCATTTCAGAGAGGATCTATTCTATAGACTTGCAGTTATTCGCATGACTCTTCCACCGCTTCGCGAACGCAAGGAAGATATTCCCTTACTTTTCAATCATTTTCTAGTAGATTTTAATGAAAAATATAATAAATCTGTAACATCTGCGGATTCTGAAGTTATGAGTTTTTTTATGAATTATAACTGGCCAGGAAACATTCGTCAATTTCGTAATGCCCTCGAAGCAATGATTGTAATGACTTCGGAAGATATTCTTAATATTAAGGATATCCCTGTAGATTTAACATCAATAAATATAAATTCTGACAGTAAAATTCTCAATAGTATTATACCCGGTGTTCCACTCGAACAATACGAAAAATTTGTTATTCAAAAAAATCTTAATATTAACAACGGTAATCGTGAAAAAACTGCTTCGGTGCTGGGAATTTCCGAGCGAACTATGTACAGAAAAATAAAAGATTACAATCTAACGTAAATGCTTGTATCTGCTGAAGGAATAGTCTTACAAAGATGGAAAGAAGGAGATGAAAATGCTGTACTCCTTATTCTCACTTCCGTTGATCTGGTAAAACTGAGGGTTCATGGAATACTCAAGTCAAAAAATAGAAGTCGTCTTTTAATAGAGCCAGGTTCTATAATACAGATAAATTATTATTCAAAACAAGAAAGTATTTCATCCGCTAAGAATATAGATCTTGTTGATCGCCTTGAAAACATTAAATCGGATTACAAAGGATTACAGGTCTTAACATACTTTCTTGATTTGACTATAAGATGCACTCCTGGCTCTGAATTATCTCAACTTTATTTACTTCTTAAAGGGACCATTCTTACGCTTAATGAACTAAGAAAGAATATTGCAATTGATGAACTGATCTCGGAGATTCGATTACTTCTGATATTCTTTAAAATTCGTTTACTAAAGATACTCGGACTTCTCGGTGATTCAACAATTTGCAACCAGTGTGGAACAACACTAAACAGGAAAAATGCAAGAGTTACAGACAATCTAAATTTTCTTTGTTCGAAATGTCACAAGAAATCACAGGCATATACTGAAATTGCATATATGTTTTTTTTTGCGGCTAATTTTCGGTTCAGTAAATTTTTAAATGAAATGCGCGATTCATCACTGAAACATTTAAATAAATCAAACTCACTTATTGATAATTCACTGGATAATTATCTGAATGAAAGACCACGTGAATATGAGAATATTTATGAGATATTGCATCTTACTTGAATCAATTCAGCGAGGGATACCGGGCACCATATATACATTCAAGGCTTTAAGACACCGACTATTATCTAAAAAGTGAACTTTCATTTACATATAGAGACACTCCCGGACCTCTGGTTATAGATAGCCTATTCACTGCATCAAAGAGACTAAAATGAATCAGCAAACAACCAAAGATCTTGTTATAAAAACCATACATGAATCACTGAGTAAGATTGGAAATATTCCGGAGAATCTTAAAGTAAAAGTGGAATATGCTCGCGATGAAAAATTTGGTGACTATGCATGCACTATTGCAATGGATAAATTATGGCGACAGTGGGCTTCAGATATAAACGCGGAATATAAAAATCCATCTAGATTTGCTGATTCTATCATTGAAAATTTGGAAAAACATTCCCGTTTTGGTGATGTATTTGAAAAGGTTGAAAAAGCAGGACCTGGATTTATAAATCTCACATTAAGTTCTACGGCATTATTTTCCTTCGTAGAAATGGCTGAAAGTAAAAGTGATACATATGGACAGACAATATCGACTAACCCGGAAAAAATAGTCTTTGAATATGTTTCCGCAAATCCTACCGGACCACTTAATATTGTATCTGCACGTGCAGCAGCACTTGGCGATTCATGCTGCAATCTTCTTGACTGGGCAGGTCATACAGTCCAGCGAGAGTATTATGTAAATGATTATGGCAATCAGGTAAGGCTTCTCGGTGTAAGTTGTTTTTTACGCTACCTGGAAACAGAGGGAGCCATATTGAAGTTTTCAAAAAAGGAAAATGATACAATTTCATATCCAAATGGGACCGGGCTTCCCTTTCCGTCTGAAGGATATCATGGTCAGTATCTTACAGATGTTGCACTTGCTGTTGTTAAGAATAATCCGGAAGTTTTACCAGGCGATAAGATTATTAATAAATTTATAGAAGATTCGAAAAGGAAAGATCTTTCTTCAGATTATATTGAAGATCAAAATCTTTTTTCTCTATCAGATGATTTTGGACAGGCGGCTACTCAATATTTTCTCAAAACTCATAAGATGGACCTTGCCGGTTTTCGTGTAGAATTCCACAATTTTTTTAGTGAAAAATCATTGCATGATTCCGGAAAAGTCTTAGAAGCACAGAATGCGTTGGGTGAATACGTGTATGAAGACGAAGGTAAGGTATTTTTTAAAAGTACAGAGTTTGGTGATGATAAAGATCGTGTAATAATTCGTGATGATGGTCGACCTACATATCTGCTGGCTGATATTGCCTATCATAAGAATAAAATTGAACGAAACGTAGATCGAGTCTACAATATCTGGGGCCCCGATCATCATGGATATATAAAAAGACTTTCCGGAGCTATTCAGGCAATGGGTTATCCGGAGGATAAATTTCGTGTATTGATCGCGCAACAGGTTAACCTTCTTGAAGATGGAAAACCGGTTGTTATGAGTAAAAGAACCGGAAAATTTATTACAATGGATACTCTCATTGAAGAGATACCTGTTGATGTATCACGGTATTTTTTTGTAATGCGCTCCTTTGAAGCTCACCTTGATTTTGATTTCACAGAGGCTAGAGATACATCTGAAAAAAATCCTTATTATTATATAGCATATGCTCATGCACGCATTTGCAGTATTTTTGACAGAGCAAAAGAACTGGGTCTTGAAAAAGCGGCAAAAATTGACTTTGATGATTCAAAAAATGATTTTGAAATGACACAGGAGAGAAGAAGACTTTTCTGGCTGGTGTCACGATTTCCCGAAGAAATACGAGATGCTGCAGAAAACCTGGAACCTCATAGAGTTATTACGTATCTATACCAAATTGCCACTGCATTTTCTCGATTTTATGGACATAAAGAGAACAGGATTATTGAACAGGATAAAATAACTGCAGGGAATCTATTGTTATTACTCGATTCAGTTGCGATTTGTTTAAGAAATGGACTGCATGTTCTTGGCATGGAAGCACCTCAACGATTGCTAAGAGATGATACCGAATAAATAAATCTATTTAATCTTATTATTTAATGATTGCTTCTTTATCATTACAGTTCAATAGTCTACTTTTACGGACGATAAACGACTGTAGCTTTTATTATTATGATTCAAATCGGTAACAATTCAAAAAAAAATGCCAGATGGATATCGCATAAATCCGGAGTCATATCATTAAAGAATGCACTGGTTAAAGCAACGGATTTATCCGAAGCATTACCTGATTTACCGGCATTTATTTGCTTATGTAATCAAATTGATACGTTCTTATATACTTTTTTCGCTTCTCTTTATAATGGGCAAACCTGTATCTTAGTGGAAGATCACTCGGAAAAAACAATCAGATCAATCTTAAAACATCATCCGGATGCTTATATTCTGATCGATGAAGACAGAGATGATCTTTCTGATCTACCAATCGTGCAATATGATTCTCTTGATATAAAGGAACACAATACACCGATTCCATTGACACCTCCTGAAATTGATGAAGATTATCCTCTAATAATTACTTATTCCTACGATCAGGAAGATAACCTCGTTCCATTTCGGAAAGGATGGCATCAACTTGAGTCAGATTCAATCAGAGTATATGAGTCCATCATTAGAGACGGAGAACAGCATCCTCTACTGTGGACCTGGCAAACACCAAGAAGTTTTCTGGAATTTGAACTAATTGTAGTACTGCCAATATTGATAGGATTGGATGCCGTTGTCGATTCTGTATTTTCCCACTCAATGGAACCGTATGATCATGAGCATTTCACTCATTGGTTTATATCCCAATCACATGAAAATCCGTATTCACTTATTGATTCAATTCAGGCAAGGGCATTTAACGGAATTATTAGATCATACTCCAACAAAAATGATATTTCTGAATCAGTAGTAGAAGAACCAGTATTATATGAGATTTATGAGAATACGAATGGAATACCGGTCGCATGGTATCGTCCAAATATTGATGCATCATGGAATTTATTAGCGGGCTATGAGTTCAAACAGGACAAAGACGTAATTGCTGTGCAAGATTCTGTTCGAAGTGAGTTTATTCCACTGACAGATAATATTGATATTATTGACGCCAGGCATTTTCGTATTCAATTATCAGAATAATTTTCTTACTTTCTATATATCAGTAAATATTGTTTTCCGATTCATATTATATATATTAGTATTTATCCGGATTGTACTACACATTAAATATTTTTAACTAAATAGGTCGTTCAAATGAAATCCTTTAGATTGTTTTTCGGACATTTTTCGGGACTGAGCAAAAGAATGCTTTTTTATTTTTCATTAATTGCTTTTGCTAACGTATTTGTAGTTGCTGAAGTGGCGTGGGAGATCAGCAGTGATAATTTTAGAGACAATGTAGTCCAGGAAGTCAATTCAATTAAAAACGAAAATCAACCCGCAGAAAATATTTATATTCTTCTAAATAAGATTATGCGAAAATTTTTAATTATGGTTCTAATTCTAATTATCGTGTCAGCCGTTGTAATGTATTTATTTTTGATTCGAATAGCATCTCCATTACAATATATGATCGAACAGGCCGATAAAATGAGTGAGGGTGATCTCAGAAATCGAATTGAGATATCTACTCACGATGAAATTGCCGTTCTTGGAAAACTAATCAATGATTTATCGATCAACCTGCAGGAACTAATATCACAACTGAACAAACAGACAAATGATCTAAACGATGTTAAAAACTCCTTCAAAAATAAAATCCTGAGACATCATAAACTGGAAAAATATTTCAGTAATGATCTGGTGGCGATAGAAAGAATACTCCAGGGATTTCAAATCATTGAAAATTATTATAAATTATATTCTATTAATTCCAATATAATATCTACATCAGACAGCAATATTGAATCAGGTAAGAGTTAACCGTATGCATTATCTGTTAAGTCTATTAACAGCGGAAAATATATCTCAAATTCCCATTTCAATTGTAATTTCAACGGTTGCCTCAATGTTGGGAATCGGAGGAGGTATTCTATGGGCTCCCTATTTAATTCTTATAAAGAAAATGTCTCCGCAGACTGCTGTTATGATATCATTCTTCATTCAATCTGTTGGTATGGGATCGGCAGTAATGAGAAACCTGATTCATAAACAGATATCATTAAAACTTGGATCACGAATCTTGCCTTTTATTCTTTTTGGGTCCATATTAGGATCCCTCTTGAATCAAAAAATTATTCCTGAAAGATCTCTGGAAATCGGTCTCGGTTTTATAAGTATAATTATTTCTATATCATTTGCATTTCAAAGAGAGAAGTATGATGAGAAGTTGAACTTAAACATATCCTCAGTAAGACCAGGTTTGTTGTTTCGTATGTCCACATCTCTATTTGGAGTCCTGTCCGGAATTTTTTCTATAGGAGTAGGTGACTTTATCATCCCTCTTCTTCGAGGAAAACTGAAAATTCCTATGAGAATAGCTGTCGGTACAAGTCTCATGTTTAATTTTTCTCTGGCAGTAGCCGGTGCATTTCTTCATTTCTACCTGAGTAATGAGAAACCATCCATCGATATCCTCAGTAATTTACTCTTCATATGGCCTGGAGCTTTTCTTGGTGGTCAGCTTGGACCAATTCTTGCCCGAAGATTTTCAGACATTAGATTAAAAGAATTTTTTATTTTTCTCATGATGATAATTGGTATGCACCTCGTCTATCAGGCATTGTAAAATTAAATATTTTTCAATTTTTCTGATAATTCAGTTAGAGAACTTACAACAAAGTCCGGTTTTGTTTTAACTCTATCCAGACAATCCAGATCATATTTTCCAGTAGTTATGAACGCTGTATTGTATCCCTTTGCTTTATAACTATCCAGATCCTGAAAAGGATCATCGCTAACCATGAGTATGTTTTCAACATTATTACCCAATTTATCAGTAATATCTTTCATAATTGTACGAGAGGTTTTACCAAACGTTATTGTTTCAGTATCATTTCTCATTCCGGAGAACAAGTTTATCAGAGAACCCGCACCGGGCATATATCTGTCATCGGCAACTTTCACAGTCATTACATCATTCATTCCAATAATTACCGGATTGTATCGCACGATAGCAGATCCTATTTTCTCAATATCTGAGTGATTGTATTCACCAGTCATTCCAATTACAATTGCCTCCGGAATACTATCAAATGAATGTTCCGGATTATAGTTATCTCGCCTCAAACGATCTTTAAATTTTTTATCGCCCATAACGAAAACATTACGGAACCTCATTTTGTTAAGGTATGCAGTTAAGTATGAATATGGTGTAATTATCTTCGACTTGCTGATTGCAACATTCTGATTTTGAAGTGCAATAGATATTTCTTCTGCTGAATATCTCGAATTATTTGTAGCAATTATATAGGAGGAATAGTAATCATTTACAAAGGCAACCCATTGCTTCACATCTGAAAAACAATTGAGTTCCTTATCTTTTGTTATAACACCATCCAGGTCGATGATAATAGAATTTATCTTATTTCTCAGGATCATGTTTATTTAGTTCTAACAGCATGTTCGTCAACTTCAAAATCAACAGCATGCATACTGTTCGTATAATGAATCTTATTCTCTTTTCTTTGAAATTCGTATCCAACAGAAACATTCAATAGTTGTGTTAATACACTATCCATACTTTCCGTCGGAACGCCATAGAATAAGAAATTTATGGGCGTTAGCCCTCCCAACAAATACAGTATTCTTTCTTCATCGGATTCAACGACCAGTAACCGAACAAGTGTTCCCATTACCATATCACTTTGAGGATCTCGCAATGATTTAAACTCAATGGAAATCGC
>JBNKQE010000130.1:0-11950 GCA_050295715.1 Leptospirales bacterium | reverse complement strand
GAATCTAATTCATACCTATTAAGAAGTCGTCCCAAAACTCTCCATTGTGTTTGGGACGACAGACATGATTCGGAAAGCTTTGCTCCAAATAGATCACACGCTTGCTCAATTTCTAACGAAATTTCGCGGGTGGTAACACATCGTGTATTGTAAGAGGCTGTTTTGGACAGCCTCTAAATATCTCTCACGCATAAGACTTTGTTATCAATTCGGACGATATCTCCCTGAGGACCGTGATAATAAAAGCTTCCATAACCAAGGTTGGCTGTATCACTTGTATCGGCCGATTCACTCTTCTTGTCATTGCTTCTCTGAGAACCGGCGCCATGAACATCGAGAAAGGATGTTCCATTCATATAACCGTCGGCCCGTCCGAATGAAACATAAACCGCATTGGTTGCATCATTATCATTGTCCAGGTGAGTGGTTGAACTCCAGTAGTAGCCGTAGTCAGTCTGACCATTCTCGTTGGTAAATGAAGTCGCATTAAATACGGCGTTGATTGCAGCGCTGGATGTAGTATCCGGCGATCTGGAATAATCGAGAATACTCTGCAACTCTTTGGCATTCGGAAGTCTCCAGTCACTATGACTGCCTGTGGTTGTATCGCCTTCGCAGATAGAAACGGCATTTTGCCAGCTTGTGGATGAGGTATCCGCCTGATACCACATAAGACCGGTAGAAGAATCCGAAACAGTTCCATCAGAATTGTTTGTAAAATTATTCAACCCATAGTCTTCATTTCCACGAACGCAGCGAACATAAAACTTCTTTGTTTCGCAAGGGTATCCTTTGATCCGACCATCCACATAGTTCACCCCGAACATAGTAGAATCCCCGGTCATGGTAGTATACTCGTAATTGGATGTGGATGCATACTGGGCATCAATGATTCTATCTCCAGCTGTTGTATCTCCAAAAGCCCAGTCAAAGGCACTGTCTATAAAGGGTGTCAGTGACGAGGTTACCGAACTATCATACTGGTCGGCAACAGTACTGGCATCTTTTCCACTGAAAAGTATCAGTGAATAGGCAGTCTTTACATCGGGAAGCCGCCAGTCCGAATATCCATCCAGTTCCAGGTTTTCACAGTAGGTAACAGCTTCGCTCTGATACATCTTGTCATCGTAATCAATTGTGCTATCGCTATTGATATTGGTGCTCTGAGTCCACATCAAGCCTGTGTTATTGTCTGTTATGATATTGCCGCTTCCGCTGGTCGTATAAGATGGTGAATTGCCGGTGTAGGCGCCATCATACCCTGTTCCTGAACAACTTACGGTGGTTCCGTTTTCATCATAGCAGGATGTTTGATTCGTATCTACAACTGTATAATTTCCGGTAGTTGTTGTGGTAGAAGGAGAGTTCGAGGTAGAGGCAGAGCAATTGTTGCTGGAACTACTGCTACTGAGCAGAAGCAGTGCTGCCAGATTGGACATATCGCTGGATCCGGATGAATCACAACCGGACAGAATTAATATAGATGGTAATAGTGTGATCAGTATCTTTTTTAACATGGTTTTTCTCCCAGGATCAATGTAGACAACATGAGGTTCCCTTATTGATCTTTTGATGGTTCAAATGTAGCATACATTGGATGATGAATCGTCCGGGCCAAGGGGTTCGGACCTTTTTTTTCTGGTAGAATCAAAATCGCGATTGCATGTGAAAGGTCGCAGCCTGGAAGTAATAATCCTCATTTTGGGTATATCCTGGTTGATTCAGGCAACCATACAGGTCCTGAATATTGATTTTATTTCGAGGGCGTAATGTTTCTTCCCATGCAGGGTAGAAACATTACCGATATTGACCGGATTATCCAGAGCAAATCGGATATCGCGGAACAATCGTGAGTTGCAACCCGCCAGGGATTTGGAGGGTGCGAAGCAGCCCCGCGGCGTAATCGGTTGAAAAGCGAAGGTCAGATAATCGCGAGGGCCGAAGCGAACAGCGGAGCCCGTAGAAGCCCGGTCACGCAGGCCTCCATCGGCAGCGAATGAGTGATAGCTGCAATACCACAGGCGCCCCACACATTGTATTGTCGCAAACGCGGACAATCACTCAAGCGTTGTGAGGAAGGGAGCAGGCCAACCCGAGTGGAGTAGGAGTGCGAAACGTCCCTCGGGCCCATGCAGGAAGTATGCGCCCGAGGGCGGGTTGGTCTGCTCCCCTTCTATAATACCGTTTCATCCGATTGCCCGCGCCTGCAATAACACTTCGGATCGCCTGCGGGAGGCGGCAAACATGAAATTAGAAGACAAAGTAGATAAAGGCTTCCGTGTTAATGGCCATGACCTGCGTTAAAATCAGAATGATAACCGGATAAAACATGAGCTCCAGCCAGACCGGCGGATCGATTTGCAGTCTCTTCTTATCGAATATGAATTTCCCAAGGAACTGTCCAATGAGTATCGTTATAACCCCCGCTATGATAGGTTTATATATGGCCGGGTTGATGGCGGCAGGATTGGGAATGATTTCCAGAAAGAACATTCGTCGAATCATAATCCATGAGTCCATGATGGATGATGAACGAAACATGGGCGCAAAGCCTACGATTACAATGGTTGTATAAATAAACCCGCTGACAGACAGCCCAACCTTCCAGGGCTTCGGAATATGCGGACCTTTCCCTCCGTCTTTCGACTTTCCGAATTTTGAAAAGAGGTAAGTGTCCAGACGTTTTTTCCAGATTATATCGATAATGAGCAAAAATCCATTGATAACACCCCAGACAACAAAGGTCCAGTTCGCCCCGTGCCAGAAACCGGCCAGGAACATAACTATAAGTGTATTGACCTTGTACCTTGCCGGGCTGACCCTGTTCCCCCCCAGCGGAATATACAGATAGTCTCTCAGCCATCGCATTAACGATATATGCCATCGACGCCAGTGCTCCGATGGGGAGGTGCTTAAATACGGCATGCGAAAGTTCTCCGGCAGGTAGTAGCCAAGAAACATCGCTGTCCCCCAGGCCATATCCGAGTAACCGGAGAAATCACAGTAGACCTGCACCCAGAACCCAAAGGCCCCCAGCCAGCTGCCATCCGCGCCAAATTGCGATGGATTCGCATATATCTGATCCACAACCGGGGCAATATTATCCGCTATTACGGCCTTCTTTATGAAACCAAGCAAAAACCACCTGGCAGCCATCTTCATTCTGTGTATATCGAATCCGGGGTAACTCTGCAGCTGCGGCAGGAACTCTTTCGCCGTGACTACTGGCCCCGCCACAAGCTGCGGGAAAAATGATACGAACAGCGCAAATCTTATAAAACTCGTCTCCGCCGCAATCACCCTTCTGTAGACGTCAATCGTATAGCTCATGGACTGAAATGTGAAAAAGGAGATTCCCAGCGGCAAAATCAGGTTGAGAAGCAGTCCGTGTCGCTCCTTATCGGAAAAGGCACCCGGAACGATACTGTTTGACAGATCCACAAAGGAGTCGATGAAGAAGTCCGTATACTTGAAGTAGGAGAGCACACCCAGGTTCACAATCATACTGATCCACAGGGCTCGTTTCCTGATGACCTGACTTTTAATCGCTGAGCTCTCATCTGCCTTTTTCATCTGCAGACCGGCAATGTAATCAACCAGCGTGGAGAAAGCTATAAGCAGCCCGAACTCCCAGTTCCAGGACATGTAGAAGATATAAGATGCAATGAGAAGGAAGATATGATGAATCTGCAGCCGGTGTTTTTCGGATACCAGGTACGGAATAACATACCAGTGTACTATAAACACCACTATGAAAAATATTGCAAAGCTGGAGCTGGAAAAAATCACAACGAAAATACTCTACTCAAGGGTTTCAGAGTCCTGTCCTACCAGTAGGACAGATTTTTTTACCACGTACAGGATTGAAACAAAAAGCCCAAATCCTGAGAGAAAAAGAATAAATGGTGCTATATGCTCCGGTTTCTCGCAACTATCATACAGAATCCTGTCCAACGAGCTTATATGATACAAAAAAATAATGCTTATGATGTTATTGCCGCTGTGAACCAGAAACGGCGCCCACAGTTTTCCGGTCCTCATTCGCAGATAGCCAAGTAATATTCCCATCGGGGCTGCATAAAAGCCCTGCCACTTTGTAAAATGGAAAACTCCGAATATTACACCCTGAATGATAACCATTATCGGATAAAAATTTTTTCTGTACTTCCTGACCCCTGCCGTTAATATGACCCCACGGAAGAAGATCTCCTCTCCCAGCGGAGCTATTAAACCGAGTGTAAAATAGGCCCCGAGGAGATCACCGGTAGTGCCCATTGGTTTTATGAAATCCAGGAGCTGAAAGAATCCTCTGTCACATGGAAAGATCATGTGCAGGATCATATCCAGTTCTGAACCGAGGCCATATGTGGCGGCCGGAAGAACTATGGCAAGAATGATTGTGTTGACTGGATTTTTCCAGAATCCCCGGGGAGTATGATATTTCTGAATATCTGTATCATCCTCGAACAGGCCACGGAAAAAACCATCGGGCAGCGTATCATTTTTTTTTCTTGATACGTAGTTCCAGATGAGAAAGGGGATAAGCGGTAGAATCGCCCCGATAGAATACAGGAATTTTGAATAATTATCCGGTGGAGTTTCTGTCGCTCCATCCATGAGAAACGGTATGAGCTGGTAGACAACTGCAGTATCTGTAAGGGCTTTGATCGCAAAAAATGCGACAGATAATAGTAGAACTCCAAATAGACCGGTTTTCATAATAGAGGTTTTGCTGACAGATTGACTGCAGTATTACTATCGGCAACCTTTCTTTAATACAGGAGCCTTCAGGTTGTTATTATGTTAGTTGTTGTCTTGCTGCGATCGAAAGTATAATACAGGACTGAGTTGAATGATTGCACTGCACAGGTTAAATGGAAGCGTAATTTACATGAACTATCGTCATATTGAGATTATTGAAGCTCTTCCTGATACCGTGATTACACTAACAAATGAAAAGAAATACATTGTAAAAGAGAAACCTGAAGAGATTGCCCTGTTAATTGAGAATTATCATCGTAAAATTTTCCAGGAAAATTTTCAAGAGTCCGTCGATGTATAAGTCAGGGTTCTAGAAATTATTTAGAATACAAATTTTAATATAAAAATATCTATAAAGAAGCTGAGAAAACTATGGATTTAGCAACACTGGGTGGATTAATTTCAGGGATAGGTCTGGTTCTATTTGGAACCATTGTTTCCGGTCTCAACCCGCTGGATATCTTTCATATCCCCTCTCTGTTGATTACGGTGGGCGGAGGGCTCTCTGCAACGGTTGTTTCCAGTCCCCTCTCACGTCTCATGAATGTTCCGAACTTCACAAAATGGGCGATTACACCCAGACATTCGGATATAGTCGGATTGATTTCAACTCTTGTGAACTTTTCCGAGCGCGCCCGTCGTGAAGGTCTTCTCTCTCTGGAAGATGACCTTGCCGGTCTGGACGAACCATTTCTGAAAAAGGGAATTCAGCTTGTTGTGGATGGTACCGACCCGGAACTTGTGCGAAATATTCTGGAAACGGATATGGAAAATATCCACAATCGTCATGATGAAGGGGCTAAATTCTGGGGAGATCTGGGTTTTTACCTTCCAGCCTTCGGGATGCTCGGGACTCTCATCGGACTGATTCAGATGCTTAAAAACCTGGGTGCCGGGGATGCGACTGCCATTGGTGCTGGTATGGCGGCCGCTCTTATTACTACCCTGTACGGGTCTTTTTTTTCAAACCTTCTCGCACTTCCTCTTCAGAGAAAACTGCAGCTTCGTGATGCGGATGAACTGATGGTTAAAGCCATTATGATTGAGGGAATTTTGAGTATCCAGTCCGGTGATAACCCACGAATTGTAAAGGACAAACTGTCATCATTCTTACCGCCGTCTGAACGAGATGCTCTCGCCGATGCTGGTGGTTAAATCACGCACCATGTTGCGAAAGGACCCCGGAGAAGTATAGACTATGGCCAAGAAGAAAAAATGTCCTGAACCGGAAGCGGGCGCCCCGTTATGGATGACCACGTATGGAGATATGGTTACCCTTCTTCTGACCTTTTTTGTTATGGTTTATGCCTCCGGTCAGGTCGATCCACAGGATATCCAGCTCATTCTATCTGCATTCAAGAGCAGCCTGGGTTTTTTTGACGGTGGCCAGACCCTGTCAAAAGGGCGCCTGGAAGAGATGGGTATGAACATGGAATCTCTTCCTTCGCAAACAACCGGTCACTCTCTTTCTCGTGCAAAGCGTCAGGCTCAGAGTGTCTTTAAGCCTGAGATCAAGGCGAAGAATGTGCGCGTGACCGAAGACGAACGCGGTCTTGTGATTTCTCTAATCGGTGCAAACTATTTTGAACCGGGCAGTGGTTTGCTGACTCCGACCATAGAAGAGACCCTTCGAAAAGCCAGTTCCCTTTTAAAAGAGCTGAATCGTTATATTCGCGTGGAAGGTCACTCTTCAAGGGGAGAAGAAGCCTATATAAGCGGAAGTCAGGAGGGGCGGCGCACGGAACGAATGTATATGAACTCCTGGGATCTTGCAGGTGCCAGATCAACCAATGTGGCGGTTTTTCTCCAGGACCAGGGTGTTTCCGCTTCTCTAATGCAAACCGTCAGTTATGGCCGCTACAGGCCTATGGCCTATGAGGGAGACCGCGGTACACCGGAATCGGCAGCCCATAATCGCCGCATTGATATTATAATTTTACCGAACAAAGAGCCTGTGAGGACAAGAGCTGAGTCTGAATACAGGCTTCCGGAGAGCAGGTTGCCCGGATTTGAGGGTATGATTCGTGATAATTAATTGAAAATAATGTAAAACGGATACTGGGCCCCCAATAAGCGGTTCCTGAATACGTATGATTTTCATTTCGCATCCATATGTTCAGGATGAGAGAACATATTCTTGCTGCAGAGAATATGTTTTATATACTTTTTTTATTCTGTAATTATTCTAATGAACCGATACAAGTGATGCAGGAAAGTTATGTCACACGATTCTCGTGAGGAGACAAGATGGCAGAAGAAGATTTAATGGAAGATGAAGTCCAGGACGAGTCGCAATTTCAACCGACTCCCGCTTCCGGGCTTAATAAGATTGTTAAAATATTGATTTATGTTGCTCTCGGTGTGGTGGGCATTGTCCTTATGGCGGTTGTTGCTTATTACGTGGCGTCTTATGCCGCTGCCCGTCAATACAAGGAAGTGGCATCAATTGCCGTTGTTAAACCGCCACCGCCCCTGGAATCATATCGTTTTGCAGAAGAGTTTCGCGTAAACACGGCAGATCAGGGTGAGCCACACTTTATTAAATTACGACTCAGCCTTGGATTTGAGCAGGGACAGGCAGCTTTGTCTGCTGAACTCGCACAGAGAACTCCTCAGCTTCGGGATATCATTAACCTGATTCTTGCTGCGAAGAATAGAGAAGAATTGACAACTGTACAGGATCAGCTTGAACTTCGCGAAGAGATAAAAGCCTCGATCAATCATATATTGTCAGAAGGGAAAATTATAAGCGTCTATTTTGATGAGTTTATCGTGAACTGAGGTTTGTGTGTTATTCTATGCACATAGAGGCGACTCCAGGCATCATATCGAGAATACGGCCCTGGCATTTCAATCATCCGTCCGGCATGGGTTTCATGCTGTTGAACTTGATCTGATAACTTTGAGGGACGGAGAGGTTGTTGTTTTTCATGATAACAATCTTTCCCGTCTTTTTTCAAATCCCTCAATCGCATCAGAGTTATCGTTGTCCGAGTTTCACGATATATTTCCCGATTTGCTTACACTTGATATTTTTATGAGTGAATTTCTGCATTCTGGAATTCATGTAAACTTTGAAATCAAGGACTCTGTGGATACCTTTGAAAGGGCGATGTCCAGGATTATACAATTTCCCGACTATGTTATATCTTCTTTTTCTTTAGAAACTGTGGAGAGAGTGATTGATCTTTCGCTTCCCGGAGCGTATCTGTTTCGTAGATTGTCTGATATTTTAAAATACAAACAAAATATTAGGACTCGCCGTGTTCATATGAATTACAGGTGTATAACAGATGAGCTTACAACTCCGGATTTTCTCAACGATTTTGATGTCTATTGTTATACGGTAAATGATCTGCAAACCCTGAATGCTCTTGCGGAGTTTCCCTTTGTAAAGGGTGTATTTACTGACGATCGGGATTTACCTGCGAAATTCGCATCCCGACTGGATTTCGAATAATCATGTCTAAACTTTTATGACAATCTCCTTTAACTCTTTCGATGAATAGCCAGACAGGTGATGGCCCGTCACTGTTGTGATAATTTTTGATGCCGGATTAAATTAAAAAAATCCTGCTCCGGCGATAGCTCCGGGCAGGATTCTGTATTCACGCTGTAAGTATGATCTCTCTGGATTATGAGATGAGAACCAGGGAATCTAGAAGGGACTGTCTCCATCCAGCATGTTCCCCAGCCCGCCCAGTACAGATCCTTCTCCAACATGAGCTCCGCCACCGCCGGCGCTGCGAGGCATTGCCGCAAGTACTCTGGCAGCAATGCGAGAGAAGGGCAGGGACTGTAACCATACCTTTCCAGGTCCCTGAAGTTTCGCGAGAAAGAGACCCTCTCCGCCAAAGAGTACGGTTTTAACTCCACCTGCTACCTGGACATCATATGTAACCGTATCAGTCAATGCCACAAGGCAGCCTGTGTCCACTTCCATGCTTTCGCCAGCTTCCAGATTCTTTTCTACAATTGTTCCGCCGGCATGCAGGAACGCCAGACCGTCGCCTTCCAGCTTCTGCATAATAAATCCTTCGCCGCCAAATAATCCTGTCAGAATCTTTTTTTGAAAATGAATACCAATAGATACACCCTTCGCTGCAGCAAGAAAACTATCCTTCTGACAGATGATTCGTCCACCGAAGTTGGAAAGAGTCATGGGAACAATTGTTCCCGGATAGGGGGCGGCAAACGCCACATGCTTCTTTCCCGATGGTGCAGAGTTTGTAAAAACTGTCGTAAAAAGACTCTCTCCGGTTACAAGTCTTTTGCCGGCGCCAAGAAGTTTCCCCATCATACCTTTTTGAGAGTCCTGATGCGATCCATCCCCGAAAACGGTCTGCATGGTCACCGGTGTGGATTTATACATCATTGCCCCTGCTTCTGCAACTGCAGATTCACCGGGATCGAGTTCAATTTCAACAAACTGCATTGACTCACCGATTATACGGTAATCAATTTCGTCTGCTCTCATGGCTGCAGCAGAGGGTGCTGCAGGAACCATTGGAGCGGTACCTGGCGCAGATAGTTCACTGCAGTGAGAAATCAATACCCACTCGGGAAATCCCTCTTTCCAGCAATGTCCGTTAGGATTTGACTGAGCCTTCTGTCGAGCTTCTTCGACAGTGTAGGGTCCTTCCTGGTTACCGTTATAGCTTAAAAACCATTGCGACATTTTAGTACCTCATTTTATTGAATTAAGATTTCAAGTGCGTCAATTGTAGACTGTCCTGTATACAATGAAAAGCAATTTAATATTTTTAATCTGCTATGCTGCAGGGCAGGTTGATTGCGTTTCCATATTATTTCATAATATTCAATCAAAGTTTTCTTAAAAAAAAGGCGGGGTTTGTGTAAATTGTTTACGTCAAATAGACACTGCTTCTTATATAGAAGAGTGTCCGGTAGCAGGTAATATACAATTATAATTTATTGAGTTGATACGTAATATAATGACAGGGAAACGTGAAAACATGGGTTTTTTTGGTGGAGTATTTTGGGGAGTCGTTCTTATTGTAGTTGGTCTGCTGATTGTCCTTCGCTATACAATTGGTATTGAATTACCTGTATTTCGTATTCTTTTTGGTCTGCTTGTCATATATGCAGGGCTCAGAATTTTACTCGGGCCATATATGCCTTTTCATAGAGGAGTAGCAAGGCCAGGGCATTCCGTATTTATGAGCCAAAATTATAGTATGAATGATTCCGTAACGGAGCATAATACAATTTTTGGTGAGTCTGTAATTCGCATACCGGGAGATGTTGATCGATTAAAAAAACGAGAGATCAACACGATATTTGGATCTACACGATTGGAAATTCCTTCGAATATGCCTGTTGAGATTCGATGCGATGCTGCTTTTGCCGGAGCATACTTTCCCGACGAAACAATGATATCTTTTGGGCAGTATGTATACAGGCAGGGGGGGAAAGGAGACCTGCTTCTTATAAAAACAGCTGCCATTTTTGGTCGACTGGAAGTTGTAAAGCGATAGGATTTCTATATCACATCTATCGCCGAGAGCGTTCGAAAACCTGCAATTGTATTAAAAATTTCTAATGACCTGCACGGCCAAATTAAACAACCGACAAGCCCATCAGTCTTATGAGTAAGGTTCAAGTTGACTATTTGGTATTTCTGATGGAATATAATACTCTGTGACCGGCCGATTTTTTTTGAATTATCCGGGAATTTCTGAATTTTTCATACACTGATTTGTATGAAAGAACAAATTCGAGAGATTGGTGAACCCTTCTCAAGCTCCCGTTCGACCCTGCTGATTCCAGGTTCATACTACGAGCGGTTTTTTAGTGGATACGTAAGATACAGAAAAGTGAGGAATCTTCCTCTCTCTTTTTATTTGCAGTGTTTGCTGGACGATCCTCTGCTGTATCATAAGTTGAGTTTTATTAAGGCACCAAAGTGGAAGAAGGTATATCAGGCCCCGGGTCAGGATCTTCGTCGGGTTAATTTTTATCCTGATGAGAGGGATTGGGCTCGTCTTTCGACCATTTCGAATGCCACTGGTTTTTCTCGTTGTTACATATTTGTTTTTTTGATGCTTGTTGATTTGGGTGTAATCTCTCTGGAAAATGGTGGAACTAATCCAGATTTAGGAAAGAGAGTATGGAATCCTTTGACCTTTTGTTCGGTTTTAATAGACTCAAGACACAGAAAGCTAACAAGGACACTCCAAATATAGATCCAACCCGCTACTGAGGGACAATTAGCGGCTGATTCCGCGGTAAAAAGCAACAAACTCGTTCTATTTGGTGCAGGCCGGATTTCATATAATTACATATGGGTATTCATTATGTTTGCTTAGCAGTGTGATAAGTTACCAACCGACAAGCCCTGGTATGTTTTTATCTTTTTAAGAAATCCTTCAGAACCAGGGTTTTGATATTTTTAAAATGGACAAGTATAGCGGATCGACACAGGCAGATAGCTTTAAATGATGAAATCAGTTCACATCTATGGTTATTAATGACAAAGAAGTATGAAACTTCTTGATTTTCGAAACATTTCTAATCAATCAAGGGATACGGTCTCATCAATTGAAAGGAATCTGCGAATTTCATCGGTCTGAAATCCAATGGCTTTCGCATTTATTGTGGAGTCGAGAACCACAACATCAAAGATCTCTTCTACTATTCCTTCTATATTAACGGTATGGACGATTGCTCCATTTTTTAGATCAATAACCATGAGGGAGCATCTTGCGCTAACCTTCTGCTTTTCCAGGTTATCATCCAGAGGAAGCCCTTGAAATGTCCTATCTTTGCGGCATTTTGATAAACCAACAACTGCAAAATTTCCATGAAAAGACATTCCTCGTAAAAAACCAGGACAGAACGCTATTGGCTCAAATCCTCCTGTATCCAGATTGATTCGTCCAAAATGACCGGTACCGGCATTGTTGACATAGAGATTTCCATTGTGCCAGCGAGGTGAGTGTGGCATAGAAAGGCCGCGACCTACTATCTCATTAGTTTTTATATCGATTACAATCCCGCCGCCTGTTCTATGCTCCCGCCACCCGTTTACAACATCCGTATCAGAAACCGCTGTTACGTATCGTGCTTCACCGTCACGCATTGCCAGGCCATTCAAATGACAGCGGTCTTCCGGAACAAGTTTGCTAATAAATGACGGCTTCCAGATTGGTGTAAAACTGTAGTGCTC
>JBNKQE010000129.1:0-11978 GCA_050295715.1 Leptospirales bacterium | reverse complement strand
GGCAGATGGACATAAATTTTCGAGGAGGTCGCTACTGTTTTCGGTATAACGAGCTTCTTGAAACATCGCGCATGGCTCCTGAACAGGCAAGTTCTTATTTTGCAGATAAGATAGTACTCGTTGCTATGTATTATGCTACCGGTGTGGGAACTGCAAAAGATACACACCTTGCACCGTATGGAGATATGGCTGGAATTGAACACCACGCATACGGTATCAACACAATCCTGAATCAGGATTTCACGACCAATGCCGCGCCAATCGTGAACCTGCTTATTCTGTTTATTGTGGGAATCATTATGGCAATATACCAGTCCAGAGTTTCAACCTGGTTGAACTTCGTTCTGGGCTTGCTTGTTGCTTTTGTTGTGATTGTAATATCACTCTTTATCACGTTTGATATTTACAGTTATCTGCATGTTTTTCCTTCGGTTATTTTTGAACAGTTTGTTATATTTGTAGCATTCATCGGATTTCGAGTTCTGACAGAGGAAGAGAATGTCAAATTTATTAGAAATACATTCTCCAAATTCGTCTCCCAGGATGTTGTGGAGGAGCTTCTGGCCAACCCGGATGCCATTACTCTGGGTGGATCGAAAAAAGAGGTGAGTGTTTTCTTCTCGGATGTACGTGGATTTACTACCATTTCAGAGGCCCTTGGTCCGGAAGAACTGGTACAATTACTCAATGAGTATCTCAGTGAGATGACAGAGCTCATCATTGAATACAGAGGTACTATTGATAAATACATGGGGGATGCCATTATGGCATTCTGGGGTGCCCCCACTAAAAATGATGACCACGCCTACTATGCCTGTGTTGCTGCCATTGCACAGTACAGAGCACTTCAGAAGATGCAGGGCGGCTGGTCAGAACGAAATATCCCGGTCCTTGATATTGGAATTGGAATCAATTCCGGACAGGCAGTTGTTGGGAACATGGGTTCGAGTCGTCGTATGGATTATACCCTTATGGGTGATACCGTGAATCTGGGATCTCGACTGGAAGGAATTACAAAAACCTATGGAGTTAAGGTCTGTATCTCTGAATTTACTTATGAGAGGGTGAAAAACCGAGTTTATGCCCGGGAACTTGACCTTGTAAGAGTAAAAGGAAAACTGGAACCTGTAAGAATTTATGAACTCATGGGCTTAAAAGATGATTCTGACATTGAGAAACTCAAGAAGTCATCAACAGCTCACTGAGAAATAAAAATCAGGTTGTTTTTACAAGTGCCGGTCAGAGGGTGGTATATTGAGACCCTCTCCGGTGCATTTGTGATACCAGGAGAGTATTCTGGAATTTACCGGAAAAGTATTTAGATAGAGTAGAGCCATGAAATCATATCCGCTGCTCGAAAAGATTAACTCTCCTGAAGATCTTCGCAAGCTGTCAAAAAAGGATCTCAAGGAGCTGAGCAATCAGGTTAGAGATTACCTGATTGAAACAGTATCGTCGGTGGGGGGCCATTTTGCCTCCAGCCTGGGCGTGGTGGAATTAACTGTAGCTCTTCATTATATTTTAAACACCCCGAAAGATAAGCTCATCTGGGATACAGGTCACCAGACTTACCCGCACAAGATTCTCACTGGCCGAAAGGAAGAACTGAAGAATGTTCGAAGATTTGGCGGGATATCAGGTTTCCCCAAAAGAGAAGAATCTGTTTATGACTCATACAACACCGGCCATGCCGGAACTGCTATTTCTCAAATGCTGGGTGAAGCCATTGCTCGCGATAATTTAAATGATAATTTTAAAACCGTAGCCGTAGTCGGTGATGCTTCCATTGCCTCCGGGAACTCCTTTGAAGCCTTAAATCATGGTGGTCATCTTCAAACGGATTGTCTTGTCATATTGAATGATAACGATATGTCTATCTCTCGTAATGTGGGAGCCTTAAACAAGTATCTCAATAGAATGATTACTTCTCCGATGTACAATCGATGGAGAAAACTCTGGTATACTACATTACTCTGGATGCCATTGATCGGTCCGGCTCTCCAGATGTTTTATAAAAAAGTTGAAAAATCTACCAAAGATTTTTTTACACCTGGAAGTCTCTTTTCCGATTTCGGATTTCGATATATTGGACCAGTTGATGGCAATAACATTGATCAACTCGTGAGCGTTCTTAAGAAAGCTCTGGAGATGAAAGGGCCGATCCTTTTACATGTGCTGACTCAAAAGGGGAAGGGATACCAGCCCGCTGAAGATAATCCGACACGTTTCCACTCAGTAAGTGTATTCAATCGCCACGATGGATCATTTATTGAGAAGAGTCTCAATCAAGTCGGCTACAGTGAGATTGTTGGTGAAACCTTGCTGGAAATGACGGAAGATGATCCTCGGGTTGTCGTGGTTACACCTGCAATGATTGAGGGTTCCGGCCTTCGACCGCTGTATGACAGATATCCTCAGAGAGTTTACGATGTTGGTATCGCAGAGCAGCACGGTGCTGCCTTTACCGGTGCCCTGGCATCCGGGGGAATGAAGCCGTTCTATTGTATATACTCCACCTTCATAACGCGCGCTGTCAGTCAGCTTGTACAGGACGTTGCACTTATAAATGTTCCCGTGAGGATTGTTATAGATCGAGCCGGTTGTGTCGGTCCGGATGGAGAGACTCACCAGGGATTGCTTGATATGGGAGTTATACTCTCCATACCGAATATTCGACTTTTTGCTCCCGCTACGGGAGGAGACTTAAAGGCTATCATGCAGTATATGGGTGAAGATCAGGACTCACCCATTGCCATTCGTTTTCCGAAGGCTTCCTGTGAAAGGAGCGCTCTTGATCCTGATAATCTGCCCGATATAAAGTCAACCCGACCGATTACTTATGGAATGGGACGAGATATCGCAATTATTGCCATCGGAGCCATGTGGGATTCCGCTATGGAGACGGAGGAGATCCTTCGTGAAAACGGCAATGTCAGCAGTATGGTTGTTGGAGTTCGCTGGATTCGTCCCCTCGATTACGATTATCTGGAACAGATTCTTGAAAAAACGGAACGTTTTGTATTTGTTGAAGACTCCTATCGAAACTCAAGCGCTGCAAATTATATACTGAGTCAACTGAAACCGGAGACACGAAGCAAGCATCTTCATACCTTTGCTTTTCCTGAAGAGTATATTATACATGGAAACCGTGAAGAGATATTCAATCACTATGGATTATCACCGGCAGCCATGGCAAATGTAATACTTCAGACTCCTGGAATTTCAAGCAGAAGTCTGGCCTCTTCAATGTAACCTCTGATTCTACTTTATTCTGGTGAAAACTTCCATGTATGCCGAAAATATTAGGGATACAAAACAGGAAGAATATCCGGTGAATACACAAGCAACAGAATTTATGAAAGAAGGCGTCAGGCTGGCTCTGGCCGGTGAGTCTGATCGTGCGGAATATTATTTACTCAAGTCATATGAGATAAAACCAGGAGCTAAGATCCTCTCCACTCTGGGCTGGTTTTACGGTCTGCATCTGGGCAACAGGGCTGATGGATTTCGTTATTTTCGAAGAGCTGCCTTTTACGATTCCAATTCAGGAGACCCTTACAACGAATGCGGAAATATTCTTTTTCGTGATGGTCGCATCCAGGATTCATTGAAATGGTTTCATCGTTCCTTACGCTGCAAGAATAACAGTAAAAAGCACTTTGTTCTTTATAATCTTGCAGTAGTTTACAGCAAGTTAAACAGACCGGAGCGCAGTCTACGCTATCTGAACCTGGCTTTACGATATGAACCTGATTTTGCAAGAGCCAGAGATCTTCTCGGTCATATAAAGACACGAATGGATGACTGCACTCTGGCAGATGATCACGCAAGCCTGGATAAATGATTGCACCATAGACTGTGCTGTGGGATTGGGAATGAATGAGACTTCCTGATCCCATGGCGCCATTTTTTGCACCGAATAATTCTGAAAGAAAACCCCTTTTTGATGATCAGGAATATCGTCCACAGCAGGAAAGCTTTGCCCGTGGTGTTTTAAATGCTATAAGCGATGAGACGATCTTTGTCTGCGAAGCCGGTACCGGTACGGGGAAGACACTGGCGTATCTTTTACCACTTGTACATCATGCTCTTGAATCCGGTACCCGGGTTTTAATTTCTACTGAGACTCGCTCACTGCAAAAGCAGATCCTTGCATCAGAGTTGCCTGCCGTATCCAAATACCTGGGAAAACATATATCTGCGGAACTATGCTTTGGCGGGGCAAACTATCTGTGTCCTCGAAGGCTAAAAGAGGTTGTGGAAGAGGGACGTCTCGACGAGTCCATGGCTGAGAATCTCACAGATTTTCTTGAGTGGGCCGATGAGACTGATTCCGGTCTTTTCACTGACTACAAGGGTATTCAAACGGCAGGTTTTCGATTTAAAACATGCCGTGATCCGGATGACTGCGGTATCTCAAGGTGTTCTCACTATGAAGAGTGTCACTATTTTATCGCCCGTGATAAATGGAAACTTGCCAGTGTGCTGATTGTTAACCATAGCCTGCTTTCAGCTCACTTTGTCCTGGATCGCAAACTGCTTCCGGAGTTCAGTGTTTGTACAATTGATGAGGCACATGCGTTCCCATCCATATTTGCTTCATCCTGCACGGACCGAATCTCTTTTCAGGAGTTCAGCTCTCTGATTCGTAAATTGCCGGAAAAGACAGCAGACCTTGGAGTCATCTGGGGGCAATTCCAGTCCGAGGTAATTAATAAATATCCTCTGTTTTCCGGTCGAACACACAGATTACGGGAAGGATTGGACGTGGAGAGTTCTTATCAGCTGCAACAGGAAGTTGACAGAACGCTTGAAATGCTCGGGGAGACAATGTCCGAATACAAAGAGCGGCAGGAAGAGGATGAGGAAGAGAGCGATGAAATGAAGAGGCTCGGTCAGAGAATTCTGGTTCTGGAAAGGATAAATAAGACTCTGGGATTGATGTTTCGCGGGCCCGAAGATTCAAGGATTCACTGGATAGAAGAGACTGGAAATGAAGACCGTGTAAATTATACACTTCATTCTGCTCCTGTTGATACGGGTTCGGTAATTCGTGATAGGGTACTCTCCTGGGTACCGTCATTTGTCTTTACAAGTGCCACGCTTGGTACCGGAGGGAAGGATAGTTTCCAGTATTTCCTGGGGCGATCCGGAATCGCATATGGAGCCGGGGACACGGAGTTTTCATATGATACATTGATGCTTGACTCACCTTTTGATTATAAATCAAAAGCACTGCTCTTCATACCTCCAAAAATGCCGGATCCGGTTAATGATGAAGACAGATTTCATCATGCTGTTGCCAGAGGAGTTCGGTTTCTTCATGGTGTAACGAAGGGCGGGACTTTCGTTCTTTTTACATCGATTCGTTCTTTGCAGGCCGTTCATAAAGAGCTGGAGGAGCTGGATTCGGATCTTGCGGACGAGGTAATATTGCAGACCGATCACGGACCGCAAAAATCGTTGGAAATCTTTCGCGAGCGGGAAGACTCCGTATTATTCGGCCTCTCCACATTCTGGCAGGGGATTGATATAACCGGGGACTCTTTGCGCTCTGTAATCATTGTCAGAATTCCGTTTAAGGTTCCAGATGATCCGATCGTCCAGGGATTGAGTGAGTATGAAGAGAAAAACGGCAGGAGTCCCTTCTTTACCGTGCAATTACCGGTCGCAATCATTTCCATCAAACAGGGATTTGGCCGATTGATTCGAACCACTAAAGATCGGGGAATCGTCTCCATTCTTGATCCAAGGATCAGGACCCGAGGATATGGAAAGAGAATTCTCGAGAGCCTTCCCCATGCTCAGCGTGTGGATCGAACCGAACATGTTACACCGCAGTGGACCAGGCTTTTCCCCGATGGTTAAAAAAACTCTCTGTTAGAAATCCTCTCTTTCCCGGAGGGCCCATAGACTCTATGGTCGATACAGTGACAATACCGACAAAATTAGGCCCTGCCAGACTTGCGTGGTGAAATGTTATATTTTTGCTATAAACATTGAATTTACGGCCGATACAATCAGAGTGAACTATCGTTATTATCGGAAATCAATCATTTCAATTGTGGCACTCCTTTCCATCCTTCCGGCCATTGCTTATGCGGGAGAGTTTCCGCGTTTTTTACGCAGTGAACCCGGTCAGTTTGTTGAAAGACTTGGTCAGAATGCCCGGATTAACTGGACGGCCGGTTTTATTGCGGCAACCGTATCGGTTCCGCTTCCGCGTATTGTTTTTGATCCGCAGAATCCTGATTTTGAGAAACCTGGCACGGCACTGACCATTTATGATGCAAGATCGGAAGCAAGAGATATGGCTATGGAACGGGCCTCCATACTGTTGACCAATGCTGTTCTCTCTTTGCGACTGGACAGTATGCATTCCATTCGTGAAATGATGGTTCGAAATGATGGACTCAGGCGCAGGATGGGGGATCTGACATCGCGTTTTGTTACAAGAACCCGTCAGACGGGAGAGGGATTTGTCTCTCTTGAACTGGCTTTACCTCTCTACAGAAAGGATGGATTATACGGTCTGCTTCTGGACCGCAGTTACGGTGAGGAAGAGGTTCCAGTGGTTTCATCGGAAGGAGAGCGGGATAGTATTACCGGTCTAATAATAGATACTACGGAACTTCCTGAATTCAAAACTTCGCTCGGTCTTCGTGTGTATACGGATCAGGGACGTCAAATATTCGGTCCTGAAATGATTCATCCTTCTTATGCAAGACATCGCGGACCCTATGTCTACTATACAGATTCTCAAAAAGCTCGCTTTGACTCAAGGCTGGGATTATCACCATATTATGTTTTTGCAGCGGGAACCAGAGGGCCTCACAATAGCGATGTTTTTCTTGACTCAGAGGATGCTGCACGCATCCTATCCAGTAAATCCGGTAGAGAGGCTCTGCGCAAAGGTGCTATTGTTTTTATAGTTTCTTCCACCGATTAACAGGATTCTATGTCTGCCAGTATAATTGAAATTCAAAGTCATATTTTTCAAAATGCCCAATCCCTGGCCGATCATTTGAGTCAGATCCGAGATGGGAAAACGGTTGTATTTACAAACGGTTGTTTTGATATCCTGCACACAGGACACCTTACCTATCTCAGCAAGGCCAGGTCCCTGGGCGATATTCTTATTATCGCAATTAATAATGATGAATCAGTTCGCAAACTGAAAGGTCCCGGTAGACCCGTAAATCAGGAGAGAGACAGAGCTCTGGCACTTGCCTGTCTTCGTTTTGTTGACTATGTAACATTCTTTTCAGAGCAGACGCCGGAGAGAACTATTGAAATCCTGAAACCTGAAATTCATACAAAGGGGGGAGATTACAGACCGGAAGACCTCCCGGAAAAGCGAGTCATTGATTCCTATGGTGGGAAAATTGAGCTCATACAATTTGTTGATGGTTACTCCACTACAAATCTTATCGAAAAAGTCCAAAAATAAACGCCAGTATCATAAAAAATCACTTCAATCCTGCATACCCCGTAACAAATTCGACTCAATCCAGTGTTTCCCTGCCGGTCTCCCGCTGAGGGCACAGGAATGAAATTTTTTCATTAAATTAAAGAATAGATGGGAACTCATTATCCTTATATAAAGGGTTCCCGCAGGTTTTGGTATGGCCAGGAAATTTATATTTATAACCGGCGGTGTTAGTTCTTCTTTAGGGAAGGGAGTCACCGTTGCCGCACTCGGTAATCTTCTTGAAAATAGAGGATTCAAGGTAGCTCTTCAAAAGATGGATCCTTACATCAATATTGATGCAGGTACAATGAGTCCTTACCAGCACGGTGAGGTTTATGTAACAGATGATGGGGCTGAAACAGACCTGGACCTGGGATACTATGAACGTTTTACTTCAAATGTTACATTGCGTCGTGAAAACTCTGTTACAACCGGACAAATATACAATGCGGTCATTCAAAGAGAGAGACGTGGAGACTATCTGGGCCGAACCGTTCAGGTGATTCCTCATATTACAAATGAAATTAAGAGTCGTATAGTCGAACTGGATCGCGGAGCTGATATAGATTTTCAGATCGTGGAGATTGGCGGAACTGTTGGTGACATTGAGTCTGTCCCATTTCTGGAGGCAATTCGTCAAATTCGCCGTGAAAAAGGCAAACAGGAGATTATGTTCATACATCTTACTCTTGTTCCGACAATTGCTGCGGCAGGTGAAGCGAAAACAAAACCCACACAGCATAGTGTGAAAGAACTAATGACGTATGGTATTCAGCCTGATATTCTTATAACCCGCGTAAGGGAACCGCTCAGTAAAGAGCTGAAAGAGAAACTCTCGTTATTCTGCAGTGTTAATGAAGATGCTATTATTTCTGCATCGGATATTCATCACTCGATCTATGAAATTCCGGAAATGTATAGAAATGAGGGACTTGACCAGGTAGTACTCAACCATTTCAATATTTCCGGAACCCGGTTGAATTTTAAGAAATGGTCAGATATAATACATACGATAAAGAATCCAAAGAAGACTGTACGCATCGCGGTTCCGGGAAAATACATCAAACTGAATGACGCGTATAAATCTGTATATGAGGCGCTCATGCACGGCGGTATTGCTAACCAGGTAACCGTCGAGATCGTAAAAATAAATCCGGAAGATATTGAAAAGCATGGAACAAATCAGTATTTTAAAAATATTCACGGTGTCCTGATTCCCGGCGGATTTGGAAGCCGCGGTATTGAGGGAAAAATTGAGGCTATCAAATACGCGCGAACCCATAAGATTCCATTTTTCGGAATCTGCCTGGGAATGCAAACTGCAGTTATTGAGTTTGCTCGCAGTGAGTTAAAACTTGAAAATGCCAACTCAACGGAATTTGAACCAAACTGTGAGAATCCTGTCATTTCATTACTTGAAGAACAGCAGGGACTGGACCAGCTCGGTGGAACAATGCGTCTGGGAGCCTATCCGTGTAATATAAAAGACGGTACAATGGCTTTCAAAGAGTATAAAAAACACAAAGTTCCTGAGCGTCACAGGCATCGGTTTGAGTTTACTTTAAGATACAAAGAACAAATGGAGAAAGCCGGTTTGATCTTTTCTGGAATGAGTCCTGACAACCGTCTGGTAGAAATTGTCGAACTTAAAAATCATCCCTGGTTTGTCGGTTGTCAGTTCCATCCGGAATTCCAGAGCAAACCGCATCATCCGCACCCGCTGTTTGCCGGGTTCATTGCAGCTGCGGCAAAAATGGTGAAATAATTATGCTGGTAGATGAAAGAGAATTCTTAAATGGAAAAAAAATTGGTGGGAAGAATCCGTTCTTTCTCATCGCCGGTCCCTGTGTTATTGAGAGTCGGGATATGCTGGAGCGTGTCTGCGAAACCATGATGAAAATAACCGGTGATCTGGGGATCCCCTATGTATTCAAAAGCAGTTTTGATAAGGCAAATCGTTCTTCTTCGGACAGTCGAAGGGGGCCTGGACTGGAAGAAGGACTCAAAGAACTTGAGTATATTAAAACCACATATAGAGTACCGGTTTTAACTGATATTCATGAGGTATCTCAGGTTGAAGCTGTTGCTCAAGTTGTCGATATTTTACAGATTCCTGCCTTCTTATCGAGACAGACAGATTTAATAAATGCCTGTGCTGTCACCGGTAAATGGGTGAATGTAAAAAAGGGTCAGTTTATGGCTCCTGCTGATACAGGGAAAATAGTTGATAAGATTAAAGCGGCTGGAAGCGAAAAATATTTGATAACAGAGCGTGGCGCATCCTTCGGTTACAATAACCTTGTATTTGATCCGAGAAGTCCTGAGATAATGCATCGAATGAATATTCCGGTCGTGTTTGATGGAACCCACAGCACACAGCTTCCAGGGGGCGGTAAAGAGAGCGGCGGGGATCGTGAAATGGCTCCGGTACTCATGAGAGCAGCTGTGGCTGTCGGAGTGGAAGGATTGTTTATGGAAGTCCATCCAAATCCGCCGGAAGCCTGGTCTGACTCATCCAACCAGTATTATTTGAATAAATCTGAAGATCTTATCAGAGATCTTTACAGGCTCGACAGGCTTGTTAAAGAGGAATTGATTACCGCTGCGACCTGATGTTTACAGGGAGTGTTACATGAAACCCTTTTCTAACAGGAATATTTCTCTTATCTATTTGATTTCATTGATCTCATTCTTTAGTTTGTACTCCTGTGAAGTGAAATACAGAATTCTCGAAGATGATGCCAGAGAGAAGGGCGCATCCGTAAGGATAACAAATTTCAGACGGGAATCAGTCGATAATTCCGGCAAGCCGATCTGGTATCTGAAAGCGGAAGATGCTTACCTTTATAGAGGAGATGGCGACACCAAAGAATCAAGAATTATTGTGTACGGTTTTGTAATGACTCAATATGATTCAAGTGGGGCGACTCTTGGAGATCTCTCCGGGGAACGTGCAACAGTCGATTATGAAAATCAGACTGTACACGTCGAAGGTCATGTGAAATATATCGAAGGTCCCGCCAAGTCAATCGAGTCGGAGTATATGGACTATGATATGCTCTCTAAAATTCTAACCACCGATGCTCCAGTCATAATCCGCGAAAATAATATTTATACGAAATGCAGGAGTGGCGTTATAGTGGAAAAAGAGATCGAACGCCAGGTATGTAAAAATCCGTCCGGTGTTACAGAACCCGTTGAAGGGAAGCCTGCCACAGAATCCATTGAGGGGCTTTTCCATTGAGGTTGATTCCCATGAAATGGATATACTCGATACATACCGGTTCTCATAGAATACTCTTATCAATTCTAGTATCTGCTGTATTGATGGGATTGCTCGCCTCCTGTCAGGCTATTCCCGTTCGTAACAGTGTTGGGGAATCTACTGAGCATACTCCAGAGATAATTCCAGATTTATCTCAGGAGAGTGATGAGCAGTCTCCACTGGATGCTCCAGCGACACAAAATGAAGCCCAACCGTTTATTGATCCGGGGAATGGAGTTTATGATGAATCTCCGGATGAAAAGAAGAGACCCCTGAAGACAGCCTTCTATGGAAGTGAACTCATCCGTGAAAAAGTGACGATCAACGGATTTGAAACCACCAGACTGACTCTTCGCGGACGTGCAACCATACAGCACGGGAGTATGACTCTTGTTGCTTCCAGTATTACACTGGAAGGCGGGATTAAGGGAAAGCTTACCGGCGGAGTGAGTGTAATAGATAAAGAAAATGGAGTAACGCTTCGTTCCAGAACGGCCTTATATGACAGGAACAAGCAGACAGTTACTCTGCCTGGTTCTCCTATCATTATGATTAGAAAGAGAGGCGAAAAACCCACTACTGTTACGACTACCGGAATACTTCATGACCTGGCAGAGAGAGTCTCTGTTCTTGAAAGCGATGTTCGCATTTTTCAGGGGGATCTAGCTTTGCTGGCAGATCGTGGAGAGCATCGATCGTCGGAGGGAGTTTTTCTTCTGGAGACAAATCCGGTCATAATTGGCCCCGATACCTATCTGACAGGTGAAAAAGTAAAATATTATACTAAAGATAGAGAGGTTTTGATGGACGGCAAAATTGCCTTCTATTCAAAACCGGCAAAAGAGAACAAGGATAGTGATGAATCTGAAGTTCCTCTTATATCAGTTGATATGTTTGCCCTTGCAGATGGAAAAATTCCCGGTGAGAGATCGGATCGCTCCGGAGTTACCGACAGCAGTGTGCAGGTATTGACTGCCGATCGGATACAATATATACCGGGAAGTAAGGATCAAGAACAATCCGTTTTTATTAAGGGCAATGTTCTTATGACCGGAGACGGTTTTCGTCTGGAAGCTCCTGTATTAAAATCTACGGGAGAGGATTTTCAAATTATTGAGGCTGTCTCAGGAGGGAAACTGGAAGATCTGGATGAGGGAATTATAGCTACGGCCGATCTTATGAGATATGATCGGGATGGGAATAGTTTACGGTTGGAACGAAATGCCATGCTGGAATTTCTTA
>JBNKQE010000128.1:0-12008 GCA_050295715.1 Leptospirales bacterium | reverse complement strand
ATACCAGACTTTTTTTTGTTTTTACCCATATCATTATGTATAGCATCCCAGTCAGATTGGAATTTTTTTCGAACCTTCGCCACACTGGCCGGATCAAAATTCTTTTCCAGTTCTGATTTGTATTCTTCGCTCAGTATATCAAATATAACACTCTGGATATGTCCCAAATCATAACTGAGGTATTCAGATGGTCGGTGTTTGAATTTTTCCAGAAACTTCTGAATCACAATCAGAGGACCGGCATTTCCACCGGCCTGTGTAAATGCAGACTCCAGTTTTTCCCGCATGACTTTTGCTTCATTCGCATTGAATTGTGAGTTAATTCGCTTCCAGATTGTTTCGTTGTATAGATCTCTTTTAATCTGCGATCTGGCAAGACTCGCCCTGGAACGTTTCATAAAGTATACAACAACAGGTCCCAGAGGATACACAAGACCGGCTCCAAGAGCAAAAGAGATATAATGATAAACAGGAGCCATATCCTCCATTGAAGGAGGGTCCAGGACAATCATAAAAATCACATTTATCGCAAACCAGATTGCTCCGGCTCCAACACCACCGCCAATAATCAAGATCAATAAGATGACTGCGATCTGTTCCCAGAATTTCTCCTTATTAAGTGAGACAATGGACTCTACATTTTCACCGTAACATTCCGCATATTGTTTCGGCAGCAAGAGCAGTGTTAGAATTAAACCGATTGCAAGTGGAATTCCGATAAGTGTATAAATAACGTATTCGCTGACCTGCTCTTTATCCTCTTCTTGCAGCATATAATCTCCGGCGCGATCCGGAAAGGTACCACCACTGCGAATTATTTCATTAAGAACAGCCACAGACTCAACAATACCTTCACCGGGATTCCCATCCTTCATAAAGGGGATGAGAACCTGGTCCAGAATCTGCTTCGCTGTTGCATCAGGAACGATCCCTTCTAGCCCGTAACCCACTTCAATGCGAGCTCTTCGATCCTTCATGAATACGGCAAAGATAATCCCATTATCGCTATTAGACGTTCCCGGTTTCCAGGCTTCGGCCACTTTCAAGGTATACTCCTCGATGGCATACTCTCCGGTTGTGTTTGAGATGAGAACAAATATCTGCGATCCATTCTCGTTCTGGAGAGAAGCCAGAATTTTCTCGATCGTCTCTGCTTGAGAAAATGTCAAAACACCGGCAGAATCGGTAACATATCCCGGTGATTTCGCAGGAATTTCCTGAGCGAATAGCTGCGTCATGCTTGTTAATAGAAATAATATAAATATAATAGAACGTCTCATAAATTAAGGCTCCGGACTGGATTGGAATGACTGTATGGTAGGAATATGCGCAGGGAAATACAATAAGTTTTTCTATATTACAACAAACTCCTAAAAAATTTCAGAATGGATCCTCATTAAATTATATATCTAATGTAGATGGATATAAATGCTGGAATTATAAATATCTAAAGTATTATCATAACATTATAAAGACTGAAAGTTTTTGAAATTGTCACTCTACATCCTTGGTGAAGTCTTTTTCACTGGATTCGCCAGAATTCAGAAGAATAACTTCAATCTCTTCCGTGATTTCTTCCTGACGCAGATTGTTTAATATATGATTATATTTTTCAAGTTTCCTGTCAATTCTGGACTCGGCACTCTCCATGTGGTTGAGTCTCTGTCGATTTTCTGTTATGTATGATGTAAAAATAGCAGAGTAAATAAGTGCAAATATGTATTGATCAAGTATATGAATGAGCAACTCTTCCGGTTTTTCATTTATTAAGGGAGGACTTGTATATTCAACATGACCAACCTGTGCCAGCAAATCATAAGGTCTGATTGTTTTTAACTCAAGTCGGTTATCGATTTCTTCATTATAAATGATAACCCACCTGGCTCCTGGATATCGTACAAGTGTCCGGATTACATGGCTGACAACAGCATCTATCTCCTCAAGGGATTCTGCTCCATCAAGCATTTCTATATCGCCAGAGTAGTTTACAAGTTTTGAATTAAGTTTTCTTCCTATTGCTATGACCGCAGAATTTCCATTATTCTCCATGATAGCTCTTGCGGGAAGTTCATTGAAACCTCCACAAAATCCTCTCTCCGATCCAAAGACAATCAGCACCTCTTCATTCTTCTTTTCAGGGATGGAATGCAAATGTGATTTCGTGTTTTTATAAAAAGAAAATAGATCTCTTGCAGATGCTTCAATAGTTGCAACAACACTATTCTGATTTTGAATAAAGTGCGAGACTCTGTTGATCTCAAGAATAGAAAGATTCTTCATCGCTGAAATAATATCCTTTATTTCCTCCAACGATTGAATCCTCTCCTTGAATGCGGTGTATTTACCCATTTCAATCTCCTGAAACGGGATCTGAGCGATCTCTGTAGTTCTTACTTGCAACATCGTCAATATTTTCAATCCATAGTCTGACTTTATCTCTCCAGACCATTCTGCCGGACGACAGCGGAATTTGTTCCTCCTCAACATTTTTTAATATTTGATTGAGAATGAATTCAATCGAATCAAGATCTATATCATCAAGCATTCCATCATTATAAGCAACCATCCAGGCCATCTGAAACTCGATTGGCAGAGGAGACATCCTTCCCTGTTTGAATATTTCACGGAGTATGCGACCGCGATTGATCTTTTTCTGAGTTACCAAATCAAGCTTCGCACCAAAACGGGTAAAGACTTCCAGTTCAAGAAACTGTAAATAGTCCAGTTTCATTCGTCCCGCTTCCCGTTTTATCTCGGACATTTGCGCCTTTCCGCCGACCCGCGAAACAGAACGTGTAATATCAATCGCAGGGAGAAATCCTCCGGCAAATAGTTTCGCATCAAATATTATTTGCCCGTCAGTAATAGAAATCAGGTTTGTAGGAATATATGATGTCAATTCACCTGCCCGGGTCTCAATAATCGGGAGAGCGGTCATGCTGCCGCTGCCCAGCGTCATACTTAAACACGTTGACCTCTCAAGAAGCCTGGAGTGTAAATAAAATATATCTGCGGGATACGCCTCTCTCCCTGGAGGCCTTCTTAAAAGTAGCGATAATTCACGATAACTGTTTGCATGAGAACTCAGATCATCATATACAACAAGTGTATCTCGATTTCGCTTCATCCAGTATTCAGCTATGGAGCAGCCGGCGAAAGGAGCCAGATACTGCAGCCCGGGAAGCCCTGTAGCCTCAGCCGCCACCACAACGGTATGAGAAAGAGCGTCTCGTTCTTTTAATACCTGGACAGTATTTAACACTGTGGATCGTTTCTGTCCGATAAGAACATAGACACATAAGACATCCTTGCCTTTCTGATTTATTACAGTATCGATTGCAAATGACGTCTTACCGAGTCCGTTATCACCTATAAGAAGCTGTCTTTGCCCTTTTCCGATTGGGAATAGATTGTCTACTATTTTACTGCCTGTCAGAAGCGGTTCATTCACGAAATCTCTGGAAGTAATATCAGGTGAAGGAACATCAATCTCCACACGCTGATTGTAATCGGGCTCAGCCCCTCCATCCAGCGGATTGCCCAGGGGATCAACGATTCTCCCAAGAAGTTCATCACCAACTCCAATGCTCAACCTGTATCCGGAATGCTGTACCTTCATTCCGGATGTAAGGTAATCCGACTCTTCCAGAAGAATTGCTCCAACCAGGTATTGTGTGAGATGAAAAACCAGAGCCCTGCTCCCGTCTTCCAGAATTAGAAGTTCATCGATGGCTGCAGAGGGAAGACCCTCGATCCAGATGATACCATCTCCAACTGAGTGAACCCTGCCAATTTCACTTATTCGAATTTTTAATTCATAACTTTCCAGAAAATGCTTTTTATTCTGGATCAATACTCCATTTAAGCCGTTCTTGCTCATATTTCTTCCGTCTGTGCAAATAACCGGAGTTCATTTCGCAAATTTGCCTGGACAACATATGATCCAGCAGTAATTTCAATGCCGGCTATCAATGATGGATCCCGGTCATATACTACTTGTATATTACGATTTAAGATATTTTCAAGAGCATTTCGCAAACCATCTTTATGTTTTTCTTTAACAGGAAAAACACTCTTACAAACCACCTCCGACACTGAATCGTCCAGCTGAATATTTTTCATCGAGTCTTTCATTTTATCACTTACAAGCTGCTCAATTGCCAGACCCGTAAGTTTTTCTTCCAGTTCCGGACCTGTTAGCTTTTCCAGTAATCTGGATATAAACTCAAGTGAGATTGAAAACGCCTCATTCTGAGCTTTCATTACAGTCTCTTCGCCTTTTTGCTTCTCCTGCTGGATAATTTGTTTTCTTTCACCGTCCAGCTGTATTTGAAATTTCTCATAAGTCACCCGTTTCTCTTTTTCAATCTCTTTTATGAATGAAGCGCGAAGCATCTCTTTCTCCTGCTCCCAATCCTGTATCCTATTACGATATCTGGACTCCAGTTCATCTGCATTTGCACGTATATCTTCTGCTTCGCGCATTGTTTTCTCAATGTTCTGTTTTCGATTTTCTATCGCTCGCTTAACAGGGCGATAGAAAAACCTTTTCATTAGCCATACGAGAACGAAGAAATTAATTGTCTCAAGAATAAATGTGGTCCAGTTCAGTTCCACGATCAACTTCTCCTTTATCTGGCAAAAAGATATTCAATCAATGGATTCCTGAATAATAAAATCAGGACAATTACAAGTACATAGATCGCCAGCGATTCAATCATAGCCAATCCAACAAACAGAGTTCTTGTTATTGACTTTTCCGCTTCAGGTTGTCGTGCAAGTGCTTCAAGAGCCATTGTAATTGCTTTACCCATCGCCATGGCAGGTAACATTGTTCCCAGCACGATGCCCACACCGGATACAACTGTCGATATTACTACAAACCAGGTTGTTTCGTTCATGATGCTTCCTTCCGTTTTCGTATTTCATGAGATTGCATACCACCGGCTATATATATCAACGCAAGCATGCCGAACAAATATGCTTGAATGATCGCTTCAACTATATGTAGCATCAGTAGCGGAATCGGTACAAGTAATCCCGCCACCATTAAAACCAGAAGAGCCGCAATTTCAAGACTCATCACATTACCGAATAGACGAATAGCCAGAGCGATAGTCCTTGAAATTTCACTGATCAAATGAAATGGTAGCATAACCGGGTTAGGTTTTATATAATGCTTTAAGTATATTTTCCATCCTTGATCGCGAATTCCGAACCAGTGGACGGATAAAAAAACAATAACAGCAAGACTTAAAGTTACAGATATATCGGCTGTAGGAGAACTCAGACCGGGTATGAGTCCCAGTAAGTTTGCGACACCTATGAATATCCAGAGTGTTGCAATAAATGGAAAAAGCAAATCAACTTTTCCTGGAATGATAGCCTCAATGAAATCTTCAATTGTAATTATAATTGATTCCAGAATTACCTGTACATCCCCGGGCAGCAGTGTCATGTTTCGCGTAACTACAGCAGAAATCCCTGCCAGTAAAACCATTATAAGCCAGGATAGTATAACACTCTCCCCGACAGAGAGAATACCGATTTGTATTTGCCAGCTTTCAAACATTTATATTTCCTTACTCGCTATTCTTGATCAGTAAATATACATTTACTGCTCCAATAAATACTCCGGAAACAATAAGACTGATTGTCCAGCTTACAGAAAAACCTGTCAAACGACTGTCAAGCCAGCTGCCGAGGTAGGCTCCTCCAACTACAGGCAGAGCAATACTCACACCCACAGTTCCAAGAAATACAGTCTGGGCCAGAAGAGTAGACTTCTCATCTTTTGCTTTTTTTATACGACGGGTATCTACTTCGATATGGTTTTTTAGCTTTTCATTGTAATCAGTCATAATTCCATTCCTGACCGATCTCACTCAGTTTTTTTAAGACCTCCTGATCTATGTCATGCAGAATCCTTTTAATCTCACCAATGTGCTCATCCTCTTCCTGGATACTCATTTCCAGAATGCTGCTAATCTTCTGGTAATCCTGACTTCGTATATAACTTCTTGTAGCAATTGACAACTCGTTTGACCTGAAATACAATACACCACCAGGAAAAGCCAGATATTCGACTTCTCCATTTTCACGCTGAAAACGAGCCAGACCGTAACTCAAAGAATAGACTCGCCTTTCTGCATTGGCCAGAATTCCAAATTGTCCATCATCTCCCTTACCGGTAAAACTTATAACATCGTCAAATGTTTCCGTGAGGGAACCACTTCGAAGATTTAACTTGAAACCTGACATAAAGCATTCCTATGGTCTCTATAATATTTATGATAAATATTCTTCATAACTCAATCCCTGGTAAAAGAATTTCTCAGCATCATCTTCCAATTATATACTATTTTGTATTTTTTAATGATCCCTTCATATAAAATTTCTCTTCGGGATACTCATCCATATCGCCATTTATAATTGACTCGCAATCGGTGAGTGTATCTTCGAGTTTCACCGATACTCCTGAAATCCCTGAATGCTCTGCCGTTACATGAAATGGTTGTGTCAAATATCGTTGCAGTTTCCTCGCCCTCTCTACTATTTGACGATCACGGGCCGCAAGTTCTTCTACTCCCAGCATAGTTATTATATCTTCCAGTTCACGGTATCTTGCCAGATGTTCTCTTGTCACTTTTGCAACTGAATAATGCCGGTTTCCAAGAAAATACTTATCCATAAATTTGCTTTTTGATTGTAGTGCATCAACCGCAGGGTATATTCCCATGCCTGCAAGATTTCGTGAGAGAATTACAACCGTATCCAGATGGTTTAATATCCCGTTTACTGCCGGGTCTGTCATATCATCTGCAGGAACATACACAGCCTGTACGGAAGTAACGGAATCCCCTCCCGTGGAAAGAATTCGCTCTTCAAGCTCTGCAATTTCACTCATTAAAGTGGGCTGGTATCCAACTGTCGCTGGCATTCGGCCGAGAAGACCTGAGATCTCACTTCCCGCCTGAACATAGCGATATACGTTATCCATCAAAAATAATACCTCTCGATGCAATGTATCACGTAGATATTCTGCATATGTTAAAGCTGAAAAACCAATGCGAAATCGCACCCCGGGAGACTCATCCATCTGACCGAATACGAGCAAAGTTTTATCCATTACACCTGCATTTTGCATTTCATGCCAGAGTTCATGAGCTTCGCGAATCCGCTCTCCTACCCCGCCAAAAACGGATACTCCCTGATGGATAGTAGCAATAGAGTGCATGAATTCCATTATAAGAACGGTTTTTCCAACACCCGCACCGCCAAATAGTCCTGTCTTCCCTCCGCGAATAAAAGGTGCAAGCAAATCTATAACTTTAATGCCGGTCTGTAGTATCTCTGTATTGGGATTGGTTGATGTCAAAGGCGGAGGTTTTCTCAGTATTTTGCGAAAATCTGAATTATCCAGAGGCGGTCCCCCATCCAGAGGTTCTCCGAATACGTTTACAAGCCGTCCCAGACACTCAGGAGACACTGGAACATGAATGGGAGAGCCTGTGTCGTATACATCCATTCCTCGCATCAATCCTGCAGCTCGATGCAGTGCAATGGCTCGAATACTTTTTTCATCAATATGCTGATATACTTCGAATATATATCGATCTCCATCGATTCTTGATTCAAGAGCTCGATGCAGTGGCGGAAGACTCTGACATAGTATCCTTACGACAGGGCCATGAGCCTCAACTATTTTTCCGATATACAGATTATCACGGATTTCCATTTAATCGCCTGTATTATTTGACGAAATATCAAAAAATGGTTCTGAATTATAAATTTTCGAGAATATAAGAAATTACAACAGGAACTGTACGAACGGGCGATTTCAATAGCAATGAACAATTGTAGTAAACATACAAATAGTTAAAAGCGAAGGGTTTACCATTGTAGGTTGTGAAGTTACCGCCACAATAACCGGATATCAGTATAGACAAAAATCATAAGTAAAAATTTCCCATCATCCGTTCTCTCCAGATGACGGGAACATATTTTTCACTTAATCCTGTAACCTGAAAATACCGTTCTTGCTATATTATACAGAAACAGAACATACCCCAGAGTGAAAAGGCCACCTGCAAAACTGCGAAATTGTCGATAGATTTTCAAATTATCTCCAATCGAATTCCAGCTCAACTGGCGAAGAATATTCGTATCTTTTATATATGACAGAGTGCTCCACATGATTGATTCGACTATCCCCGAAAGCCACATGGACATTACATAAACAGATACGGCAATCAACGAAGACCAGAAATGAGCCTCTGCCAGTTCCATAGAATACAGTGGTCTATTCACAAGTTTCGGTATTAAATAATAAAACATTGCAAAACTGAGACCACTGACCCAACCGAGGGCGCCGGCATGTACATGGCCGATCATCCAGTCGGTATAGTGAAGCTTCGCATTAATACTTTTTATGGCAAGAAGGCTCCCTTCCAGCGTGGTCATGGTATAAAAAACCATTGCAAGCAGAAAGAATTTAACAATGGGATCATACACAACATTTTGCTTTGATTTGAATATTGTGAAAAATCCGTTGAAAACACCTGCCCAGGAGGGTACAATTAGCATCACACTCATAATAACTCCCAGTCCCTGTACCCATTCGGGAATGGGTGAATACAACAAGTGATGAGGACCGGCCCAGATATAGAAAAAAATCAAAGACCAGAAATGAGCAATGGAAAGGCGATGGGAATAAACGGGACTGTTGATCTTTTTCGGGAGATAATAGTACATCAATCCCAGAAAAGGAACAGTAAAAATGAAAGCCACTGCATTGTGTCCATACCACCATTGAATATTAGCATCGTTGACTCCGGAATATACCGAATATGATTTCCACAGGGAGACAGGAACGGCAAGGTTATTTGCAATAAACGTTACAGGAAGTGTTACAGTAAATCCTATAAAGAACCATACGGATACGTAAAACTGTCTCTCTTTGCGATGATAGATCGTTCCGAAGAAATTCACCATAAATACGATCCACATGATCACAAAAAGGAGATCCAGCGGCCATTCCATCTCAGCATATTCCTTCCCCTGATTGATTCCCAGGGCAATGGTTACCGTTCCAACTGCCACTACAGAATTATACAGAATCAGATGAACAATTCCCAGAAAACTTGAATACATTTTCGTTTTCAACATTACCGGCAGGGTATGGTAGATTGATGCAAAGATGACAGAAAGGGAAAATCCAAACAGCACAAGATGAGTATGGACCACACGGAATCGGCCGAAAGATAAATACTCTCCGACAAGTTCCGTATCTGGTATAAGCAACTTCATCGCTATCGAAAGCCCTCCAAACATTCCGAGCATCCCCCAGACCAGAGCGCTGATAATAAAACCGACCATCGGTAAATTATGAGAACTTATATGTATTGTTTGCGATCGATTTATTTCCATAATAATACCGTTATTTCCCTGCAGGACAAAAAGCTGTCTTATGTTACTGACTTTTGAATAACTTATATATCTGAAGTCATTGTAATCAAAAAGAGTATCGCATACAAAACCATCATCCACAGTAACTCCGGTCACAATTCCTGCGAAAACAGACATTTCCGGCTGAAATTTCCAATGAGGAACTGGCCGACTTTTATGCCAGATACCGTGAAATTTTTAAGGAAGAGGGTATGATCATTGTCAGGACATTGATCGGTCGATGTAAATTGAGGCTCCCTGCTCTTTGTTTCTCTTGACAGAAAGAAGAGCAGGTATTCATACTTTTATTCAGTATGATGGATCGTTTTCCTTTTTTAAATGAGTTAAGTGCAAATTCCAGAGAGCTTCTAGACAGAACAGCACAGCACGAGAGTGTTCAGGGCAAACAGATTCTCATTCAAAAAGGGGATCCTGTAAATGGCGTGTATCTTGTGGAGGAGGGGCTGTTACGTGTATATACGATCAGCCCGCAGGGAAAAGAGAGCACATTGTACTGGATTCAGCCAGGTGAATCGTGTATCCTGGCAATGAATTGTACCTTTTCCGATGTATTGTATCCGGCATTTGTAGAAAACGACCATCGCCTGACAAAGGTTACAGTGATACCTTCCAATACATACAAACGTCTCTATGCGACGGAAAAGGCCATACAGAATTTTACATTCGATGTATTATCAGCTAGAATATTTGACCTGATGTATGTTCTGGAAGAAGTTTCCACATTGTCTTTGAAACAGCGTCTCGCCAATCTCTTATTAAAAAAGAGCAATGCCACAAAACATGTTGTTATGAGTCATGAAAAAATGGCAATGCACCTCGGTACGGCGCGAGAAGTCGTCACCCGAAATTTGAAACAGTTGGAAGAACAGGGAGTTATTCAGGTATCCAGAGGATTTACCGAAATTATGGATATCGAAAGGCTGAATCAAATGATTATGGATGACATCTCCTCTCCATAAAACGGTTCAATATCCATACATATCCGAATCTCACAATTTTTCTTTTCGTTTGTGATCAGGATCACTGAAAAATCTTATTCAAACGACTATCCTTCTTTGTAATTGCGAAAGTCATTGCTCATGCAGGGAAATCCTTGCGCATATGAATCGATCGAAAATTATTCGGAGGAATCATCCTGGAACACTTCATAACAAAACATAAAAATCTGGAAAATAGAGGATTATGGTTCACAGTCTTTGTGACGGTGGCGATATCCATCGGAGGTATCGTTGAGATCATTCCACCCTTTTTTATCAAATCCACGGTTGAATCCGTTTCCGGAGTCAAACCCTACACAGCTCTGGAACTGGCCGGAAGAGATGTCTATATTCAGGAAGGATGCAGTGGATGTCATTCGCAGATGATCAGACCCTTTCACTGGGAAGCTGCCAGATTTTCGAGGAACAGGGATGAATCGGCTTATTCAAAGGCGGGGGAGTACATCTATGACCGTCCCTTTCTCTGGGGCTCCAAGCGTACCGGTCCGGACCTGTGGCGTGAGTCAGAGTTGAGAAGTGAAAGCTGGCATTACGCCCATTTTATTGATCCACAGATGGGAGGAACCCTTTCTTTAACCACGATGCCTGCATATCCCTGGTTGTATAAAAAATACCTGGATCCCGACGATATTATCAATCGCATGAAGACGTTAAATACGTTCGATGTTTATAAAGGCGAATATGCAGTTTATTTGGAAAATGCCAGAAGCGAACTGGAAGGGAAAAAGGAGATCGATGCACTTGTTGCCTACATGATGAAACTGGGATCTGCCAGATAACAGGTTAATTCCATTGCCAAACGGAGTAAGTCCATGAGAAAAACAGACACTTCTTACGAGATAAAGGGGTACGTTTATATTTCAGTTGATGAATACATGAAAGAGAACTGGAAAATGTTTTTACCGGGAGTCCTATCCGCATGAGTCCGGATTATCCCTCAAAATTGCCGTCTGAAGCAAGCGGTAACAAGAATGTTATTGTTGTTTTTCCTCCTTCGCTTTTCGCCTCAATTCTCCCTCCCAGATACATTTCTACTATGATACGTGCCATATAAAGACCGATGCCGCTGCCTCTGTCCCTGGTTGTAAAATAGGGATCAAAAATATGTGGCATCACTTCTTCGGGAATCCCACCGCCATTGTCCGTTATTTTGACAATTCCGGTCCCATTTTCCCTTTTTAGGATTATTTCAATCCTGCCGGATTCCCCATGGTTTCCCTCGATGGCTTCACTGGCATTGGTAATGATATTCATAACTACCTGCGAAAATTGTTCAGGATAACCGAAAACCATCAAACCGGATTCCAGTTCAAAGTGTATATTGATACCTTTATTGCTCAGTGCGGTTTCAACAATTGCAACAGTCTTTTCTATACTATTTTCCAGATTAAAATACTCTCGTTCATGATCGGGTTTGAAAAAATCCCTGAAATCGTCAATTGTAGCAGATAGCTTCGTCAGCGTACGATAGGCGGTATCAATGTTTTCTGCAAGGGATTCCCGGGTCAGTTCTTTGTATTCATATTCATCCTGAATATTATT
>JBNKQE010000127.1:0-12051 GCA_050295715.1 Leptospirales bacterium | reverse complement strand
AGGTTAAATAAAGAAATTGAATTTCTAAATATTAATCTTGAAAGTATGGTTGAAGATAGAACCCAGCAGCTTGCAGATACACTGGATACGGTAAATCAACTCAAAATCCAGCAGGATGGAGATTATTTTTTAACAGCGCAGTTGATAAAACCCCTTATGGGAATCTTTAAAACATCAAAAGGTGTCTCAGCAAATATTGTAATCAGTCAGAAAAAGAAATTTCACTTTAGAAAGTGGGAAGAGGAGATTGGTGGTGATATTTCTATCGTCGACGAGATAAATCTGCAAAATAAAAAATTTACTGTATTTATGAATGCAGACGCGATGGGCAAGTCAATGCAGGGAGCCGGTGGAGCCCTTGTACTGGGGACTGTATTCAAGGCCATTATTGCAGGAGAACGTAACAGAAGCATTCAAGATTATATATCACCGGAAACCTGGCTCAAACGATGCTTTCATGAGATTCATCGAGTTTTTGAATCTTTTGACGGAACCATGCTTGCTTCTGGTACGATTGGCATAATTGACGGCGATACAGGCAATTTATTTTACATAAATGCAGAACACCCATGGTCCGTTCTTTTCAGGAATCATTCAGCCGAGTTTATTGAGAATGATTTGTCTTACAGAAAGTTCGGTACACCCGGTATGATAGGCCCTGTCTCGATAAAGCACATCATGCTGAAGCAAGATGATATAATTATTTCTGGTTCGGACGGCCGTGACGATATCGTAACAGGAAATGATAATGGCAATAGAGTATTTAATGATGATGAATATCGCTTTATTAAACATGTGGAAAAAGCCGGTGGAGATATCGCTACTATTTATAACTCCATAATGTCATCGGGTGAACTGGCAGATGATATAACATTACTTGCTATCAAATATGAAGGTGGTTCAAAGTTCGGTATTGATGAACAATCAGACTGTCTAAAAATGTTTATGGATTTATTCCGTGAGAGAAAATATGAAAGTGCGATACGAGAAGGTGAAAAGTGCTGCGATACAGGTATTGTTGATCCTGATTTATACTATCGTATTTCATACTCATATAAGAGAGTGAAAGACTTCAGAAAGGCGTCATTTTATGGAGAACGCTGCCGCGCATTTAATCCTGACCATCTTCGCAATACAATCAATCTTTCCGATATATATAGAATTATGAACGATCAAAGACGTGCTAACAAACTCCTTGTGTATGCCGAGAATTTAGATCCTGAAAATCCAGATATACAAAAGTTGAAGAAAGTTCTGGCAAGATGATTGTAAACACAATTCACAGGTAAAACCCCATCCGGAAAAGCGGAAAAATACAGTCGTGATTAAACAATGCAGTTAGATTACATCTCACGTCTGATGCTTTCAATGGGAGGAATTAAATAACTTCCATCGGATGAGGGAAGCATACCGGAACAATTAAACATTTTTGGTGCTGTTTAACTGTTCCAGAGCCGATTGAGATTTTCAGATATTGAAATTATCTGCAAACGTGGTACAAAGTGATAAGATCAATCATCGCTTCCGCCCAGGAGTCCGGCACGCAATAAGAAATATAGGAGAGTTGCTATTGAGGATGCAGCAGCCGCAACATATGTAAGAGCGGCGGCATTCAGCACAGAAGCTACTCCATCTTTTTCTCCCTGATGAACGATAACCCCTGTTTGAGAGAGTATTTCTTTGGCGCGAGATGATGCGTTGAATTCCACTGGAAGTGTTACAAGCTGAAAAATAACTACCAGGGAAAAGAGTGCTATGCCGACATAAATGAGTGCCGCCATATGCATAAAAAATCCAACCATCATCACAATATAACTGAAATTACTTCCAAGAGAAACTGTTGGAACAAGAGCAGTACGGAGACTTAGCATGGGATAGCGGACTTTATCCTGAATAGCATGTCCCGCTTCGTGAGCACCGACTCCGACAGATGAGATGGAACGTCCATCGTATACATCCGGTGAAAGACGTAATATCTTTTTTGAAGGATCGTAATGGTCTGATAAAAAACCATCCACTCGTTCAATTTTTACATCTGAAATTCCACCTGCTCGAAGTACTGCTGCTGCTGCATCAGCTCCGGTCATGCCACTCATCGTTGCCACTTTTGCATATTTCTTGAATCTACTTTTTACAAGAAATGATGCGAACATGGACAGCACCAGTACCGGGAGCATGAACATGAAATACATTGGGTCGAAAAACATTGATATAATCCTCTCTTAAATTAAATATTTATCAGTAAAAAAATTTATAAAATTCCGGATATTTACCCGGGCAGGAATAATCCTATTCCGGAATAACATTTATTGTGAATAAATTCATATGGATTCAATCAACCTTTTGAAAGATAATCAAATGATCTTGAATACTTCATACATATCTTTCGTCAGATAAATAAAGTGGTACCTGTTCACTATTTACTTGTATTTACAATTATTTTTATTAGCCAGGAGTCCGTATAAATATCAATTCCGGAATTATAACCTTTTATTTAGACCTCAAGATAAGCTTCAAGTTCAATAAAATGAACAGAAAAATTGAGGTTCAATAAGAAGATATAAAATGAGAATTAGTAATTTGCATTCAACGAACTAAAGAAGAATTCGTTCTGGCTTCCGGTTCCAGGCTATCAGCCATAAATTTCAGGGTTGCAGTAAAAATAATGATTACTACGACAACACCAATTAAGAACCATTTTGTAGAATCGGGCTTATCAGTCATATTTAATCCTGGGAATGCAGTTATTCCGCATTTAACTCCAAATAAGCAGTTCCATCCTCTTTTGACAAATCTTTTATACTGTGGGCGGTTGTATGAGTGCATCTTCGTTTCATGATTTTAATAGTGTTGAGGCCTTATCTGTAAATTTCTTCGGTGAAGACGCAGGATTAAAGTTTTCAATACCCATGTTTCGATTACAGTTTTTGATGAACGAACTTGGTCTGAAGTCATATGGTGATCTTCTTCAGCGAATAAATTTAGATCCTGATATTAAAGATAGAGCGATGCTTGCATTTTCATTTCACTCCGGTGAGTTTTTCCGTGATCCTTATTATTTCACTTCTTTTCGAAAGCAATTGAACCAATTTCCCAGAGAAAAAAAAATAACAGTCTGGATGCCGCTGGCCGGAGCCGGGCTTGAGGTTTATTCAATTGCCATTGCACTTTTTGAGGAACGCGGTCTGGAGGGATTTTATCTTGAGGTTAGTGATTTCAATCAAGCTTCAATTCGAATTATTGAACGTGGTCAGGTTTATGCTGATAATGACCGATCGCTCTACAGTAATTATAAAAAAGGCGGCGGAAAAGGAAATGTAGATGATTACTTCCATGGTACAAATCCGGTCTTTAAGGATTCTGTAAAAAGCTTAATTCATATCTCCTCAAAAGATTTTCGTAATCCTTCAGGTTATACTTATGATATTATTGTATGCCGGGATGCTTTACTTGCTTTTCGCAAGGATACAGCCAGGTTACGGATGGCAAATTTGTGCGATGCAGTAAATCCGGGTGGCCTGCTCTGTCTGGGTTATCGAGAAAAAGGCCCTGAGTCTATTCACAGGTCGGATTTTAAACCTCTTGATTTTCGCTATGGAATTTACAGGAAAAAGGAGGGGTGATTATGTCAGAAAATTATAAAGCTGTAGTAATCGGGGCTTCCGCCGGTGGGATTGAAGCATTGCGATATCTATTCAGTCAATTGCCTGAAAAATTTCCGTTACCGGTCGCAGCTGTTCTTCATGTGCATCCTGATACATACAGTATCATGTCATTGTTTGAAAATTCGAGCAATATTCCGGTAACTGAAGCAGAGGATGGAGAAATGATGACAGCAGGTCATATTTATTTAGCCCCTCCTGGATATCATATGCTAATTGAGAGAAGTGAAACATTAACAATTGCGGTTTTTGAAAGAATCCTTTTTAGCAGACCGTCTATTGATCCTCTTTTTTTTTCAGCTTCCAATGTATATGGTAAATCGCTAATAGGAATCATTCTGACAGGAGCAAACAATGACGGCAGTGCCGGAATGCGAAGTATAAAAGACCAGGGAGGATGTGTTATAATTCAAAATCCTGAGAATGCTGAAGTATCCTCCATGCCAGTAAATGCCCTGAAATTAGTTCCGGAAGCTGACTTCGTAGTCTCCTTAAATGATATAGTGCCTCTTTTATGCAACCTTACAGGATATAAAATGGGGTAGTATGCTATAATTTTTCGTAATACGTATTCTTGTTTATCGTATGAACCTTGAATTCCTTGTGAAATCCAAACAGATTCTCAGAACTACCTAGAATAAGAAACCCGCCAGGAACCAGGGCATCGTAAAAGCGTTTGACGAGTAATTCACGATCTTCCCTTGTATAATATATCATGACATTGCGGCAAAAAATAATCTGAGATTTTGGTAAATCAGAACTAAATAAATCCCCTTTACGGAAGTGGACTCGCTCTCGTAAATTATCTGATATCTTAAGAGTTTCTTCATCTTCCGGATTCGCAACAAAGAATTTTCTTACAGATGAGGTTGGAAGCCGATTGATACCATCTTTTGAATATACTCCTTTTCTTGCTGATTTAACCACTCTTTCGGAAATATCCATAGCTTCAATTGTATATGCGGTAAGTTTTTCATGTAAAACAAGATCTTCAAGAGTCATTGCAATTTCATAACTCTCTTCGCCTGTAGAACTACCAGCGGATAATACTTTAACTTCCGGATATTTAGAGATTATTTGTGGAATGATTTCCTGCGAAAGAAGTTTGAAATCATCCGGATCTCTATAGAAATAGGTTTCATTGGTTGTAACAACTTCCAGGAAGCGCTCCATCTCCAGGTGATTGGATTCATCATTCAAGTAATCTATATAAATGTCAAAATCATGTAAGTTAAGCGATAGAAGGCGTTTTCGCAGTCTGTTCGAGAGAAGAACCCGCTTTGACTCATTCATTTTTATGTGAGTCTTATTGTACACGAGCTCTCGCAAGTAAGTGAACTGTTTATCTGAAAGAACTTTTATACCGGTGTTATTCATTAATCCTGGACCTGATTGATCATTCTTAACAGTCTATATTTGGCAGCAGTAAAGATGATACTGCGTCGAGTGAAAAAATTGTAAACTTAAATAAAAACTTCTGTAATGAAATATTTAATTACCCATTTTTAATCGTTCACCGGGACTTACAATATCTGTTACACGAACACCAAAGTTTTCATCAATGACGACAACTTCACCCTTGGCTATAAGTTTTCCATTGACCATTAGATCCACAGGTTCTCCGGCCAGTTTATCCAGTTCAATAATCGAGCCTTCACCCATACCGAGTACCTCTTTGACGTACATACGTGTTCTGCCCAGTTCTACTGTCAGAGGCATCTGCACATCCATGAGCAGACTTAGATTATTCTGTGAATAACTTTTCCCGGATGCAGCAGTCGCTGGAGTGGAACTTGAAACGGAAGGCCTGGCATCCTCAAGTTCTGTTATTCCCATTCCCTTAAGAATTTCAGAGGGAACCAGGAGGCCTAAATCATTATCCATTATATCCGGAATCTGTAATGGGCCATGCACAAGGGCAAATCGATTGCCTGATACAGGAAATTCTTGATCGGGACTTGTCAATGTAGTCTGGACAGGAGAGGTTGTTACCTGAGAGCCAACTTTTCCGGAAATCGTGCGTCCAAGTGCTATTAAAACCGGACCAATTAGTTCTGACAGCGAGTCTCGCTCATCGTCATTAAACATAACAGTTGTTGCATCAACACCGGTAGCAGTAGATACAATTGAGGCTGCATCTTTACGATCAAGAGTCAGACCAACCGTTCCGGAAACGGGACCGCTAAAGTTAGAATAAAGGACAATATGATTGTCTGAAAAGCGTGCTTTCGCATCATCACTGTCAATACTTTCCAGAGCCGTATTGCCCATCGATGATTGGGCACCCAGCATGACACCGATTCCTTCGGCTGAAGATTTAAATGCGGTTGCTAACTCAGCAGCAGCTTCTCGTTCCTGATTGCTCAGGCCGGCATCTTCTCCACCCATTGACGATGTCGAAGAGGATTCGGAGCTCGATTCTCCTCCCATATCTGACAACAGTGCATCCAGTTCGTCTTGTGATAATGAATCTGACATAATCTACTACCCTGGAATATTAACGGCAGAAATTCCGGTATTAATATGATTTTTTTTACATGTGCAAAATCTAATAATAATAACAACTTAAGCTGTACCGAGGGAAAGTCTATCCTGTTTTGATGCTAAAACGATTTTACTGAATATTTTATAGAGGTTTAGATAAGGATTTGCATAATTTGTGTACACTTTCACGAAACAATCAGAGTAAAAGGTTGTGATAGCCTGAATTCAGGGGCGAAAGTTCTGAAAAAATCCGAGTCATTTTAATTTATTAGCATAATTATACTCAAAAAATTACACTGAAGTGATGATTTCGTATGAAATTTTTCGATTAAAATAAGACTCGCACTGAGAAAGGAAAAGTACTTGAGTCTGAGATGGCTCTGAGGAGATTGCTTTTATGGGAAAAGCTACCGGATTTAGAGAATTCAAAAGGGTCAATCTGAAAAAAGAACCTCCTGAAAATAGACTCAAACATTACAAAGAGTTTGATTTTGCCTTCAGTGAAGAGGATTCAGCCACTCAGGGCGCCAGATGTATGGATTGTGGAGTCCCTTTCTGCCATAGTAACCATGGGTGTCCGGTTCATAATGTTATACCTGATTTTAACGATCTTGTTTATCGAGGACACTGGAAAGAGGCTCTTGATAGTCTTCACTCCACAAATAATTTTCCTGAATTTACGGGAAGACTCTGTCCTGCAATCTGTGAAACCTCATGCACTCTCGGTCTGGTAGATTATCCTGTTTCTATTCGCGCTATTGAGCGAACAATAATCGATCGAGGATTCAGTGAAGGGTGGATAGAACCATTCCCTCCAAAGTACTTGAGCGGAAAAAAGGTAGCTGTCGTTGGATCAGGGCCTGCCGGTCTTGCAGTTTCACAGGAACTTGCTCGAGCAGGACATAAAGTTACACTGTTTGAAAAAAATGATCGAGCAGGCGGACTCCTTCGCTACGGTATACCCGACTTCAAGCTTGAAAAGTGGATTATTGATCGTCGACTGGAACAGATGAAGATCGAAGGTGTTGAGATTCGCACCGGAGTAAATGTTGGAGTAGATATTTCAGTTGAATCACTTCATAGAGATTTTGATGCCGTAATTCTATCGATGGGTTCGGAGACTCCCCGTGATTTAACAGTTCCGGGAAGAGAATTGAATGGCGTGCATTTTGCCATGGAATTCCTTACGCAGCAGAATAAAGTGAATGCTGGCGATAATGTTGAGAATCAAATAACTGCTACGGGAAAAGATGTTGTTGTTATTGGTGGCGGAGATACTGGTTCTGATTGTGTTGGCACAGCCAATCGCCAGGGTGCAAAGTCTGTTACTCAAATAGAACTTATGCCCGAACCGCCGCTTGATCGTACGGAAAAAATGCCCTGGCCAACCTATCCAATGGTTCTTAGAACTTCATCCAGTCATGAAGAGGGCGTTGTGCGAATGTTTTCTATGGGAACTTCACAGTTCGAAGGAAACAATGGAAATGTTACGGCTGTTAAGGGAACGAAAGTAAAGTTTGAGGGTGGTAAAATTGAAAACCTTCCGGGAACTGAGTTTTCGCTTAAAGCAGATCTCGTTTTACTGGCTCTCGGGTTTGTTCATCCTGTTAAGAACGGTGTAATAGCCGAGCTGGAGAAGTCCGGATTGCAGCTTGATACTCGCGGTAATATTCAAACATTTCCGGTAAACGGCGATATAGGGTATGAAACACATGTACCGGGTATTTTTTCCTGCGGCGATACCAGGAGAGGGCAGTCACTCATAGTGTGGGCGATTGCTGAAGGAAGATATTGCGCCAGACAGGTTCACAAATACTTACAGGATAAAGCCAAAAAAGATTGAAATCTTTCGCGATATGCAGTGGGAACCTGCTCCAGGGTTCCCGTTTTTACCTGGTTGATTTAAACAGGATACGAAGGTAGTATTTCCCTTCTGTAGACCTTTCAGGACTGGCAACAGATATAATCAAGGAAGACTCTGTTGCACCATTCCTCATCTTAACCGTTTCCGGAACTCCCGGATTTCCACTGGAAAATCCATAGGATGCTTTACAACTTTCTGTCGTAACATCAGGCGGGAGCGGTGGGTTTTCTACTTGAGGAGTTATTTTATAGGAATACAGACTCAGGTCTGTTTCTCGTAATTCAGGAATTGCTGTAATTGTGGCTTCTTCGTATGCCTTTAATTTTACACGATACAATATTTGATTTCCTGCGAACATCGGATTTACCATTCCCGGATAACATGCTATCTCTGGTTTGTTTCCCCATTTGACTGGAAAAATTTGTCCCATATTCAGGTCACCCTGATAAAGATATTTATCCTGAAAATCCTTTCGATCCAGAGAAATAACACTAATCTGTTCCGGAGGGCTTATTTTATTATCCTGACTGGAAATACTGAGCTTGAGAACAAATGATGATTTGTATTCCAGTGAACCTCCAGCTACACCAACAACAACTGTAAGCGGTCGTTCAAGCGATTTTGTTACAATAGTTTTATTCTGATTGTATAAACGGTAAGTATCATACCGCGATTGACAGTTTGAGGCGACTTTCACATCAGGAGGAAGAGGTCCATTAACGCCTTCAGGCAATGAATACGTATACAGTGAAACCCTGTTTTGGGATTTGTCCGGAGTATTCAGGTGAGATGAAAGTTCCGAATATGGCGGCAGTTTAACTATGTAGAGTTTATGATTACCGATAAATGCATCTTTATGTGATGCCGGAAAGCATTGCATTTCGGGACTCCATCCCCAGCTCAGGTCCGATAATTCAAAACCATCTTCCAGGTTTTCCGAAATAATTGCTTTTCCGGATTCCATAGATATTGCTTTTGAAACCGGTGTTCGTGCATTAAGTGAAAACGTTATACCGAATAAAAATGCGGTAGTTATAAATGAAAAAATTCTGATTTTATTTTTTAACAGTATCACAATATTTACCGACCCGGTTAAATTCATATGTAACATAATTATAACGTTTATATTCAGGCTTAATCTGATAGAGTCAAACAGAATTGTGTAATTTTAAGTACCGGAGCTACATCAGAAAAAGCTATGAAAGGATAGAAAATAGAGGCATATTTAATATGGCTTTCCCATTTTTATATATTTAACAGTTGTTTCTGCAATTCCAATGATCATCTATTTGCATTTTTAAATTTATGAATAACAGGTTTTACTTATTAATTATTTCCTCTTGTTCATGGACAATTCGTATATTTCTATCCATCTGGCAGGGGTCATACGAGTGACCAGTTTACCAATTAGATCGATTGGAATATCCTCCGGTTTCTTAAATCGAATACAGCTTTTTCCCATGTCCAGTTTCTTTTGACTCAATTTTCTGAACTCTGTTTCAAACCATTTTGACAGGTCTGCATCTACATATATTCCCATATGATAAATGGCAATATGATGTTTTTGCGAAGCAATGCTTATGAATGGAAGAGGTGTATCACGGTTTCCGCGGTATCCCGATGGGTAAAGATAGAGGGGAACGACATAAGTAATCATTCCGTACTGCATGGTCTCTTCATACCCTTCAGGTAGATTTTTGTTGATTATATTGCGTAATTCTATTAGCGCCTGTTTGTGCTTATCCGGCAGATTTTTGATATATTCGTCTACTGTTTGGACGGTGTTTTTCATGATAATCTCCTGACATACAATATTACATGCTTCAAAGGAATCATTTTAGGTGAATTTCATAAATAAAGTACTTTAACTACAGGCTCTATTTCCTTAGCATATAATATAAAGAAATTATAATTATTTGTGTGGGAAAAAATGAAATACGTTTCTATCAATAAGTTACTAAAATTCACTATGTTGAGTATTTTGCCTTTATCAGTTATTCTTTCCTGTCAACATGGACGGGTTCAGCTTGCCGCTAGATATCCTGATACCTGCAAGAAAAATCAGGAAGAGATCCGCAATGCGAAACAGGATGAAAGCACTGAAAAATTAAGGGAATTGGAGAATCAGTGTCAGGAAGATCTGCAAAAGGTCAAAAATGAGGATTTTGCCTCCGATCGTATTACCAGTCACACAATGAAGCAGGAATTCTATATTGGTGGAATCTATCCGTTTGATTATAAAATAGATCTTGCGGAACTATGTCCGGGACAAAGCCTGCTCGAAGTTTATCAATATGCTACGTGGAAGGATGGGTTGTATGAACAGCTCACGTTAGGAATTTATTCACCTCGAACACTTGAAATAAAATGTATTAAACCGAAACCAAAACCTAAACCTAAAATTATTCGCTATGTAAACTGAATTCACAAAGCACAAATTAATTAGAGGGAAAAAGTGATGAGTATTATCAGAATGAACATAGTCAAATTTCAAAAGATATTTTTTATAAGTCTTATATTTTCAATAATTATATCCTGTCATACTACAGTGATTCAATCTTCATCGGATAGTGACAGTACTACTAAAGAGCAGACTGTTGTTCCGGTTGCTGCAAATGCAGAGCCTGTCTATGATGAAGCATTGAGCAGCCTCTGGTTTGGTATACAGGAGAATTTTGAAACTGAATATGTAACCTGTCCAAAGGGTGTATCGAAAGTTACTGTTACAAGAAATCTTGTGGACAATATAATACATTTTTTTGTTGGTTTCGCATATACAACCAAGCACATCATTGTTGACTGTAAATAGCAAAGTAACATATTTGTATCAGGTGTGAATTTATATTATTATCATGCCTGATTTTGTCATATATTACGGTTGATATTTTGTCATTATTGAATCCATCCGAGTTTATAAAAGCCTCCGCAAAAGTATCAGTAATTGATGTTAGATCTCCAGCTGAATTTTTAAAAGGACACATACCTGGATCACACAATATCCCCCTGTTTGATAACGATGAGAGAGCCAGAGTCGGAACCATTTATAAACAGCAGGGGAAAGATGAAGCAGTTTTAGAAGGTCTTAAGATAACCGGTCCTAAACTTGCTTATTTTGTTGAAGAAGCACGAAAACTGGCTTTGGACGGGGAAATTCTGGTTTATTGTTGGCGTGGTGGAATGCGAAGTGGAAGCTTTTCGTGGCTGCTCAAAACTGCAGGATTAAATCCTTCAACATTGATTGGCGGTTATAAAGGATTCAGGAGTTACTCACGAGAAATATTTTCCAGGCCTTATGAGCTTAGAATAATAGCCGGCGAAACCGGTTGTGGGAAAACAGAAATTCTTCAGGAGCTGAGATCTCATGGTGAACAGGTAGTAGATTTAGAATCACTTGCAAATCATCGAGGATCATCCTTTGGAATGCTGGGGCTGGGAGATCAGCCTCAAACAGAACATTTTGAAAACCTCCTTGCAATGGAGTTGATCTCACTGGATCCATCACAATCAATCTGGGTTGAGGATGAGTCGAAGTCAATCGGAAGGGTATATATACCGGATCCATTCTGGAAGACAATGCAATCTGCGAAAATATATAAGATCTCTGTACCATTAAATAATAGAATCAATCGCCTGGTTAGAATGTATGGCGAAATGGAGCGTCAGGATCTTATTGAGTCTGTTACAAGAATTCAAAAGAAACTTGGTGGGAAAAATGCGGCTCTTGCAATTCATGCTATTGAGGACGGTGATCTACATACTGCGACAGAAATCATTCTTAGCTATTACGATAGCGCTTATGCATATGCAATGAAGCGAAGAGAAAACCAGCCGGTTGCTGATATTATAACCGAGGACAGTATAAATCCTCCGGGTGCCGAGGATTTAATTAACGTGACTGTCTTGCAGTGACAGACCATACCTTGTATTTATTTATTATCCGTCTTATTAACATTTAATGGGGATCAGGAAATTATGCACTCAAGCGAAATATCATCGATTGATTTGTTTAAGCTAACACAGTACAGCCATAGAAGTGGCTGT
>JBNKQE010000126.1:0-12078 GCA_050295715.1 Leptospirales bacterium | reverse complement strand
CGGAGATAGTGCCGGAAGAGCAGCAGCGCTAAAATTCACCCGTCTGGTAGTCGATTATGGAAGTATAAAAGCTGCGGTTGTGATGCTACCTACAGGGATGGATCCTTTTGACCTCTCCCTCCAGCGTAACGGCGATCAGATTCACTCTCTCTTTGAGAAGAGTATTCCTTCGGAAAACTATCTTCTGATGGAGACCCTGTTCCCCGATGTTTTCGCTGAGGAGATTCGTAAAAACGATACTCTGGAGACCCCCGAGGAGTTTGCCTCTTTCTGTTTTAGCTTTTATACCGGCAGATATAACTTTGCGGGTAGATCAGATATGACCGTGCGGCGTTCCGGGTTGGAGAGGCTTCGCAGCTTTCTCTCTGAAATTCAGAATCCGGCCTATCGCGAGTTATTTCTGGATGAGGGTGCGACTCTGCTCGGTCTGACTCCTTCGTCTGTTCGTTCCGAGGTCACTGCCGTCAAGAGTGCAGGTGAAACCCCTGCCGTACAGACAGGGTTCCGTCAGCCCCGGCCTCAATCTACCGGGACGCCGGCCGGGAAGCAGGACCCGGTTGTCAGTATTGAAAGATACCTTGTAGCAGAATTTCTCGGATCTGCACACCTGGCATCTCGATATCTTGAGAAAATGTCTCAATTTTCTTTTCAGGATATCCATGCAGAGACTCTCTGGCGTGTTCTTGAGAGTCGCCTGTTAATGGGGGAGTCCTGGAGTCCCGGCGATCTCGGTCAGATGGGCCTGCCGGCTAAAAGTGTCTCCTGTTTTACAGGTATCCTCCTTGAGAGGGATGAGGATGACAGGATTCGAGCTGCTTTTACCGAGGAAGTGGATCCCACTCACGGGATTGATGAACTTATGAGTCAGCATAACATCCGCCTTTTAAAGCGCCGGATTGAAGCTGTAAAACGAGAGATGGAAATTGCAGATCAGGTGGGGAAGGAGGCTCTCATGGAGCGCTACTACCACCTGATAAAAGAATTGAAGGATCTGGAACTTAAAAAGTAAGTCCCCCGGTCCATTTTTGTTATTTTTTCAGAAAAACAATGTGTAAAAATCAGACAGGAATTTTTTCTGGATATTTTGTAGTGTCAGGAGTTACCCCGTATGGCGATGGAAGACCTTCCAGAGATACAGAAATTGATTTCCCTCGGGAAAGCCAATGGAGAAATCACTTATGATGAGATAAATGAGTATCTTCCGGAAAAAATTGTAAATTCAGAGCGAATCGAAGATGTATTCACTCTGCTCAACCAGCTCGGTATCGAGGTGGTCGAGGAATATACAAGCAGGATTGTTGAAGAACCCGCCCCTCCCAAGAAGGAACCAAAAGCTCCTGTAAAAAAGAAGAAAGAGACAACAAGCGGTTCTATAAGTGATGATCCTATTCGGCTCTACCTGAAAGAGATCGGCCGTGTCTCTCTCATTTCTGGCGACAAAGAGGTATTTCTTGCCCGCCGTATTGAGAACGGTGAGAATATTATTGAAGAGACAATACTGGAGTCCTCTCTTCTCCGGGCCAACTTTTTCAAGTTGATGCCCAAAATTAAAGCCCGCAAGATTAAGATTACCGATGTTGTCCGCGCCACAAAGGCCTACTACCTCAGCCAGTCCGAACTGGAAAAACTGGAAAAGAACTTCTTCGAACAGATGGAGATTGTCTCATCCGAAGAGAAAAAGCTGAACGATGCCCAGAACCGCCTTCGCAAATATGTAGAGGGATCCAAGAAGTGGCGTGAATACAAGCAGAAGGCCGATGAATCCAGAGCAATTATTGATGAGGCCATCCGCAAGGTTGGTGTATCCCAGAAAGAGATCCAGCGAATCAGCCAGAAGATCAAGTCCATGGTTTTCCGAATAAAGGAGATCCAGCGTCACTTTCTCGGAATCAAAGCCAAATACGGCAAAGACATTAAAGAGATAAAAGCCTTCAACCGTTTTATTGAAAAGAACGAGAACCTCGAAGAGATCGAGGAAGAGATGGGCACAAGCATTGACGAGATCCGTGAAGTAATCAAAGATATTCGTAATAACGAACGTAAGCTGCGCCGCATGGAGCAGGAAGCCGGATCTCCCATCAATGATATCCTTCGCTGGGGCGAGTCTCTTACCCGCGGCGAACGCGAGATTGCCCAGGCGAAAAAAGAACTTATTAAAGCCAACCTCAGGCTTGTTGTTTCAATCGCAAAGCGCTATGCAAACCGCGGTATGCACTTTTTCGATCTGATCCAGGAAGGAAATATCGGTTTGATCAAGGCCGTTGATAAATTCGAATACAAGAAGGGGTATAAGTTTTCCACTTATGCAACCTGGTGGATCCGTCAGGCAATTACAAGAGCCATTTCCGACCAGGCACGCACGATTCGAATTCCTGTTCATATGATCGAACAAATCAACAAAGTAGTTCGCGAGACCCGCCTCTTTCTCCAGGAGATGGGACGTGAGCCGACCAACGATGAAATCGCCGAGCGGCTTGGTTGGCCTGTGCAGAAGGTCAAGCAGGTAAAAAACGTTGCCCGCGAGCCAATCTCACTGGAAGTTCCCGTGGGTTCCGAGGAGGATTCGGAACTGGGGGATTTTATTCCCGATACTGAAGTTGAATCACCGGTCAATACGACGGCTCACAACCTGCTTTCCGAGCAGATCCGAAGCGTTCTAAATACACTTCCTGCCAGGGAACAGAAAGTTCTCCGTATGCGATTTGGTCTCGATGACGGTTACTCACATACCCTCGAAGAGGTGGGATATGTATTCCAGGTAACCAGGGAACGAATTCGTCAGATTGAAGCCAAGGCTCTCCGCCGGCTCAGGCATCCGAGTCGCAGCCGCAAACTCAAAGACTACATCGATTGATTTTTCACTCTCCCGGTATATGGACTCATATTTCGGGAGAGTTTGTCCTTAAATAAAAGAATTCACCTGTATGTGTGTTTGTTCCGTTACTTTCTCCACATTTCCTCTACCAATTGAGCAAAACCGTTTATAATCTGTCTGAATAAGCCCAACATTGGAAAGATCTAATATTTTTCAAAATGGTTGCTTTACTAAATTTCTCTGTAAAGATGGAATTCCTGTTTTTCAGTTAATACAGGGTGACTCGCCTTAATTCGTGTCTTGAAAATAATCAAATCATGAGCTATTTGCAATAAGGTTGCTCACTTTTTGTGCGAATTATGGGAAATTAGGAGGACTGTGTGTGGTCCAATTGCATATTACGTGAGGAAGAGTCACAAAACTTCTTGACGCGATTTTTCTTTATGTTATACTATCTGTCAGAAATACTTCTCTTTTCTCCATAAATCCGTTTATATCAATCTGCAGCGTTTATTCACGGGAATTCCCGTACCAGTGCGTTTTCAAGGAAAGGGAAAACTATACCTGGAGAATTATCATGAAACGAATTGAGGCATACATAAAACCCTTTAAGATGGATCATGTAAAGAATGCTCTGATTGAGGCAGGTATTGACGGAATGACGATTTCCGAAGTGCAGGGATTCGGTAAACAAAAAGGCCATCAGGAAATTTATCGCGGAACGGAATACACTGTCGATTTTATTCGGAAAGTAATGATCATGGTTCTTGTTGAAGATGATATCTCCAATCAAATTGTTAAAGTTATAAAAGATGCCGCTTATACGGGTAATGTGGGTGACGGTAAAATTGTTGTTTCAGACGTGAATAATGTAATGCGCATCCGAACCGGCGAAGAAGGGATTGAGGCTATAAAATAATATAAAACAGCTATAATTGTATACGGAGTAGATAATTGAGCGATATAATAAAAAGAGTAAAGAGGTTTACAACTGCAACCGGTGTGGAGCGTTTCAGGTTAATTACCTGTTTAACTGTTATCTGTCTTTTATTTCTTCCATCCGTTATTATTCCTGCACCACAACTGAGTTCAAACCCGCCGCTCTCTACAGATGGCTATTTTATTCTTCACTGGGATAGCGATCTGTCACTTCCGGATGCCTCTCTCTTTACGTTGCGTGAATCCGAAACCGAAAAAATAAAAGATAGTCGAATCATTTATAAGGGACCTGATAAAGCGCGTACTATCAGCGGTAAGAAGAACGGGGAATACTACTACTGGATAATACAAGATCAAAATGAATCCGGTGATCAACCTGGACAAATCAGTGTTGTCGTGAAGCACCACAGCATGACCAGAGCTCTTGGAATCATGTTTACCGGTGCGATTGTTTTTATTTTTACCTTTATTCTGATAATTTCAGGTCATAAAAAACAAAGATCGCGCGGAGGGAAAATCAGTGAGTGAAACGAATGCCATACTCTCTCCTTATCTTGCCGCCACTCTGCTTGGAATCTTCAGTCTGATATGGATCATACTGGGATGGTATCTGGGTCGCAACAACCGTGATGTGGATGATTTTATGCTGGCCGGCCGTAAGGTGGGAATTGCCATGGCAACGGCTACGGCCATGGCTACCTGGGTTACAAGTAACACGACAATGGTAGCGCCGCAGCTCGCCTACCAGATGGGTATATGGGGGATGATTGGTTACTCCCTTGGATCTGTGGGGCTTCTCCTGTTTGCTCCCATGGCGGCTCGTATCCGTGATCTGATGCCCTCGGCCTATACGAGTGGAGACTTTATACGACTGCGATATGGTGTAACGGCCTGGAGAGTCTTCCTTGTTATTTCGCTTGTATACGGCGCCGGATGGCTGGTCAGTCTTGCCATGGCCGGGGGGATTCTCATTGAGGCTCTCAGTGGAATTGATTACTGGATCGGTATGACGGTTATACTTTTTATCTGTGTTCTCTATACTCTGATGGGCGGTCTTAAGGCGGTAATCGGAACCGATTTTATTCAGACGCTTATAATTATCACCGGGGTGGTAATACTGGCTGTTTTTACGATGAACGCTGTTGGATTTGATGAGATACATGAGAGCCTTATGGAGAACCGGCCCGAACTTCTGAATCTGGCCATGCCTGCGGCCATAATGTTTTTGTTTAACAATTTGCTGTTTGGAATGGGGGAGATATTCCACTCTAACGTTTGGTGGAGTCGTGCCTTTGCATTCGGAAAAGGGGTTGGATTTCGCGCCTATCTTCTCTCCGGTTTTTTCTGGATGCCGATTCCGATCGCAGCTGGTTTTGTCGCTCTCGCTGCTCCGGCTCTGGGATTGAACGTTCCCTCTCCCGATATGGTCGGTCCCATGGTGGCTGCAAAGCTTCTGGGAAAGGTGGGGGCCGTAACAGTCTTTATTGTGGTATTTTCTGCACTCGCCTCCAGTCTGGATTCACTGCTGGCGGCTACCGGTGACCTCATCGCAGAAGATATCTATAAGAAGCACATAAATCCCCGTGCCTCTAAAGATGTTATGAGGAAAGCCGCTTCCTTTATCATTGTATCACTTGGAATCATTGTATGGGCCATAAGTCTTCCCCGTCTGGATAACCTGGCCTCTCTTCTTCATTTTACAGGGGCCCTTGTAGCCAGTACGATCTGGCCAATAACTGCGGGATTGTACTGGAAGAAGACAAATCCGCGGGGAGCCTGGATGGCAATGGTTCTGGGAAGTATTCTCGGACTTACGGCCTATTTCTATATAGGGTTTTATGTGGCGGCTCTTATTGGTGCCACCGTCTCTATGATAATTGTAATTATATCTACACTTCTTTTTCCTGTGGAGTTTGACTGGGATAATCTGGACGAACGATTTGAGGAGTGATTGATTCTATTCTGAAATGCTATGGTTATACTGGTGAATCAGATTCGTTACAGGAAAGAAATTTTAACTTAAAGGACTATATAAAAATTATGATTATTTCAGCGTTTGCACTGCAGATTATCGTTATTGTAGCTGTGGCAGTAAGTGCCATTGCTCCGATCGTGCTTCTTATACTGTTTCTTAAAGACCTGTTCAGGGGGGAGTTGTGGTGAGGAAGAATTTACACAAAGGTCTACAGGATCCATTGAAGGTTAAAGAGAATAAATCAGAAACCGTTGCCGGGGAGTTACTGGACAGGATTGTTGAAAATCCTGAACCTCTGGTCTACCTTTCCAACAGGCACATTGTATCTGCCCGTCAGTTTGATAGAGATATGGTTGTTCAACTCTCCAGACTGGCTGCGCAGTATGAGAGTTCTCCGGTTCTTTTTCATAGACCCCTTTCCGGTAAAATATTAATCAGTGCCTTTTATGAGCCAAGTACGCGAACAAGGCTCTCTTTTGAAAGCGCCTGGCATAGACTGGGCGGCGATATCATGTCAATTACGGATGCAAATTCAACAGGTATTGCAAAAGGTGAAACTCTGGAAGATATAGCCGAGATGTTTAACAATTACGGTGATGTTGTAGTACTCCGGGATAACCGGGAAAAGTCCGTTTATCGTATGCTGGATTCATTGCGTATTCCCATACTCAATGCTGGAAATGGAATAGACGAACATCCTACGCAGGCACTTGCCGATCTCTATACAATCATTAAATGGCGTCCGGAGATTGCACAGGATGATATCTCAGAAGATAAAAAAATTACTGTCGGAATCATTGGTACTCCCTCTAGAATGCGGACAGTCAGAAGCATGTTGATATTGCTCTCATATTTTTCGCATGCGATACATAAAGTATATATCATTAATCCTGAGGCCGACGCCATTGATGAGGAACAGAAAGCTGAGCTGGAAGAGAACGGATTGCATATTGATCATGTTTCAGAACTCAATCCCTACCTCCCTGAAATGGATGTTGTATATATAAATTCCATCGCCTGGGTTGGCGAAAGCTTTGAAAAGCTTGCCGGTGACATGAAACTTTCCACTTCATCGCCATTGAAAAAGGGAGCTATTGTTCTTCATCCGCTGGCCAGAGCCGATGAACTGGATACATCTCTGGATAAGACTCCTCATAACTGGTATTTTACCCAGGCGAGAGGGGCTGTGTTTCTTCGAATGGCTCTTCTTACATGCCTTGTGCAGAGGGTCAGTCTTGTAATGGATGTTACAGATCCTACTCTGGAAAGTGAAAACGGGCCGGTATAAGTATGAGCATGCAGATTAATATCGATCGACTTAAGAAAGATATTACCGAACTTTCGGAGATCGGCAAGGCGTCCGACCGTGGACTCTATCGAATGGCCTTTTCAGACAGTGATATGGACGCACGAAACTGGCTTATAAATCGAATCAAAGAGTCCGGGCTTTCGTTTTCTCAGGATGGAGCAGGAAATATTTATGCGAAGCTGAACCCGGATGATGATAAACCTTCCATTATGACAGGATCACATATTGATACTGTACCTTCTGGAGGACATCTCGACGGTGCTCTGGGTGTGCTCTCAGGTCTTGAATGTCTCCGTACTTTGAAAGAGAATAACGTAAAGAGTGAATACCCAATAGAACTTGTATCCTTTTCCGATGAGGAGGGCCGATTTGGAGGACTCTTTGGCTCTCAGTCAATCTGTGGAGAGATGACTCCCGAGAAAATACACAATGCAATCGATCTGGATGGAGTGAGTATCACCGAAGCCATGAGCCGTCAGGGACTCGATGCGATGCAGTCTCTGGAAGCCCGAAGGACTCCCGGTTCTATACTTGCCTATCTGGAACTGCACATTGAGCAGGGACCGGCTCTGGATAATCTTGGTATTCCTGTTGGTCTTGTTGAGCATATTACAGGTCTATTCAAATGGAATGCGCGAATCATTGGTAAAGCGAATCATGCCGGGACGACTCCGATGAGCATGCGCCAGGATGCTTTTATGGCTCTTGCTGAATTCGCAGGAGAGATTCCCCGAATCATAGAGGAGCGTGGAACCGAGAACACTGTGGCTACAATCGGAAAGGTGAATCTATTGCCCGGTTCTGCCAATGTTATACCGGGACTTGCTGAATTTTCCATTGATGCAAGAGACCCCGATCCCGAAGCGCTTCGTTCTGTAGGCGATGGTTTTCGAACGACTCTCTCGGCTATAGCGCGGCGACGAAAGTTAATGTTTGAGTTTGATGTGCTGAGTGAGATCCAGCCTAAAAGCTGTGCTCCGCGAATTATTGAAGCGATAAACAGGTGTGCCGGTAAACTGGGAATTTCAACCCATCGGATGTTTTCCGGATCCGTCCATGATGCTCTTGTAATGGCAGGTTTTACGGATATGGGAATGATAATGGTTCCCAGTATTGGCGGTGTGAGTCACTCTCCTGGAGAATGGACAGCATGGGAAGATATTGAAACGGGTGCGAATCTTATGCTGCATACACTGATGGATCTTGCTGGATGCTGAGTGATTATGGATTTTAGAAAACTATGAATATGCTATTATATTTGTGGAGCAACCGGACAGGGATGTCAGCTTGCTCCGATAATGGGCGGACTCCAATTTCTCAATCACATAATACGTGGTGAGTAGTTACTTATATTCTGTCTTAAACTGGAGAAGTGAATGAATAAGGATGAATTAAACTTAAATCCTGATTTTGTAAATGTGGACCCTTTGAGGTCAACCTATCGCAATTCTATCGTAGATCATCCGGCGCACCTGGAGGCCCTTAAGGCAAAGAACACGGCTCTGATGATAATTGATATGCAGTATCTTGATGCGGCAGAGGGGTATGGTGTTTTTGCCAGTGCCGAATCATCGGGAATGCCTCCCGAGGCTCAGGAATACTATTTCAGTACACTGAAAGGTGTGGTTATTCCCAACACGCAGTTATTACTCAAAACCTATCGCCAGCATGGACTTGAAGTGATTCATACACGGATCATGTCGCAGACAAAAGATGGTAGAGACCGAAGCGCAGGTCATAAACGGCTGGGGTTGCACGCAGCCCCCTCTTCAAAAGAGTCGGAATTTCTTGAGGAGGTCGCTCCCATCGAAGATGAGATTATTATGAATAAGACTGCAAGCGGTGTTTTTACTTCAACAAATATGGATTATATTTTGAAAAATTTGGGAATTGAAGGACTGATTGTGGCCGGTGTTTATACGAATGAGTGTGTATCTTCAACAATTCGTGACGCCTGCGATCTTGGATATCTTGTGACTCTCGTCGAGGATGCCTGTACAACCGTTACTCCGATTTTACAACAAAATACACTTACCGTTTTGCGTGACAGATATGCAAGAGTGCGAACTACGCAGGAAATCATAGATGAAATGGAATATTATATGTCAGTAATAAAGACTTCTCAGGCAGGATTATAATATGTGTGGAATTGCAGGATACTGGAATAAGGATTCGTCCAGTGCGAACCCGGAGATACTTACGGCCATGGCGGCCATTCAACATCATAGAGGTCCTGATGGATTCGGCTGGCGAAGAGTGGAGGATCGTGGTGTTGGATTCAGTCATGCGCGACTTTCTATCATAGGTCTTGACGAGAGGGGTTCGCAGCCGATGATTTCGCCGGGCGGAGATTATCTTCTCACGCACAATGGTGAGTTCTATGATTATAAGAGAATTCGAGCCGATCTGACTTCCAGGGGAAGGAGATTTTTCTCCAGAAGTGACTCCGAAATGGTTTTACATCTTTATGAGATGTATGGGCTTTCGGGAATGCTGCCCTATCTGCGCGGAGAGTTTGCTTTCGCACTCTATGATCGAAAAAAGGATGAGTTGATCCTCGTAAGAGATCGATTTGGAGTAAAACCTCTATACTGGACGAATACCGGAAAAAATATAGTCTTCGGCTCGGAAATCAAGGTAATATTTTCTCATCCCGATGTGACGCGTCGTTTTTCAAATGACGGAGTATATCACCAGCTGATGCAGACAATCGTTCCCGGTTCAACGCCTTTTGAAAATGTCTTTCAGGTGAAACCCGGTCATGCTGTTGTTGTAAAACGAAAAAACGGCAATTTTGAGGTCAGCGATCATAAATACTGGGATATGGATTTCCCTCTAAAAGAAGAGCGAAAGGATAAAGGGGATGAGCAGTATTATATTGAAATGATACGAGAAAAGCTTACGGAAGCAGTAATTCTTCGTCTGGAAGCCGATGTTCCTGTAGGGTGCTACTTATCCGGCGGAATTGATTCGTGTTCCATACTGGGACTTTCATCTGCGGCTCAGCAATCTCCGGTGAAGGCATTTACTATTAGCTTTGACAGTGATGAGTATGATGAAAGCTCCATTGCACGAGAGATGGCAGGCGCCACAGGAGCAGATCATGATATCATGTCGCTTGATGCAGGACATCTATACGATAACTTTGTCGAGACGCACTGGCATACGGAAAGAACGATCTACAATACACTGGGCGTTGCAAAACTTCTTATGAGCCGCCATGTGAGAGACGCCGGGTATCGCGTTGTTGTTACAGGTGAGGGATCCGATGAACTCTTTGCCGGGTATCCGGCCTTTCGGCGAGATATGTTTATGCATGGTCTTGACGATATGTCCGCCGAAGAACGTGCCGAATGGCAGCGCATGCTGGATGAGAGCAACAAGCTTTTCAAGGGCGCCATGCTCGCTGAAAATGAGTGGAATGACCCGCATCTCCAGGATATTTGCGGTTTTACGCCATCATCGCTGCAGCCCTGGCTTTCTGCATCTGTTCATTCCGATACGCTATTAAACAGCGACAGAAAACGCGAGCTCGGAGACTACTCTCCTGGTCGAGCCATTGCAAATGCGCTCGATCGCGATATGATACAGGGAAGACATCCGCTGGATATTGCTCAATATGTCTGGATCAAAACCATGCTGGAAGGACAGATCCTGACCTGGGGTGGTGATCGTGTTGATATGGCGAATTCCATGGAAGCCCGTCCCGCCTTTCTTGATCACCACCTGGCGGAAGCTGCCCGCGAATTACCGCCTTCCATGAGAATCAAGGGGAGGGTGGAAAAGTATGTTCTGCGCGAAGCCATGAAAGGACTCTTACCGGAAGTTCTATATAAAAGAGAGAAATTCGCATTTATGGCACCACCGGCACATACGGATCCGGCAAAGTTCAATGCCATGAGAGCCCTTGCCAGAGATTACCTATCGACCGAGTCTATTCGCGATGCCGGGCTTCTTGATGAGTCGGCCGTAAATAGTATATTTCAATTACACGAAAATGGTGCGACCCCTGTTTCCACTCTTGTGCAACTTGATGCTGTAATCAATCATATGATCGGTGTGCAGATAATTCACAGAAATATGATTGCTGCGGATGTTCCTGCGCTTGCCCGCGAAAAGATGAAAGAGGTGCAATGGAGTGTAGAACGGGGAAATCTGGCGGAACGTTTGAATTAGTGTAAGGATGCTGGACCTTTCCATTACTTACGACGGTCCAGTTTCTTTTTGATCTCCAGCCAGAATTCCTGCGTATCTATCTGAGCGTTAATAAGATCACGAATTAACATTTTCGTATCCATATTAAAGATACTCCAGTAGCGGTCCACCCAGTCAGCCATATCATTTTTCAATGCAGCCAGTTCATTTTCCGGCATTTTCTGGAGGCTGTATCGAATGAACTGGTCTATCATGCTTATAACAGCATCCTCTGGAAGTAGATCTTCTTTACCCGATTCATTACCTGCAGGTCCACCTGCTCCCTGATTGACCCACTGATCGAGCAGGATATTCAACTCTTTATCGGAGATACCGGGAACCCGCTCTTTAATGAGATTGGTTACAAGTCTGCGTGTCATATCAGTAATTTCACCCTGATCGGTTTTCAAGCTGAAGCGTTCTGTTAGTTCATTTGAAATATCCTGGGCCATTGATTTGAAATCAAGGTCATCAATGGTTTGTGGACCACGGGCTTTTCTTGCGTCAATAGCTGCGCGGATCATGTTTATTTCATCCGGTCTTGCTTTTTTCATTATAAAATCCAGAACAAATATCAATTCCTGTCTTTCATTTGCCATAACTCCGTCCTCTATGTAAAACGCCCCGTGATGACACCGGTCTTTGTTCATTCTCGTCCATGCATGGAAAAACCTCAAGGAATATGATCTGTGCTGCAGTATGATTCATATAAATCTTACGGATCTCTGTTTATAATACATAAATTGTAAGACCGCTTCCCTCCAAATATATGAAGAATTAGTTGATATGTAATTCGATCTGCATTATCTGTTATAATTCATATTACGTAACGAGAGATATGAAATG
>JBNKQE010000125.1:0-12280 GCA_050295715.1 Leptospirales bacterium | reverse complement strand
CATATCTCCGTATATATTTTCTACGAGGGCACCCGTGTATTCAGCAAATACAAGGGCAACCGCTGCAATAGAGGCGGTTTCGGAAACAAAGAACATAGCCCATCCGCGGAGGAAAGTCCAGACAGGAGGATAGGCTGCTTTCAGATATGCATAGGGTCCTCCGGATTTTGGCATCATGGAAACGAGTTCTGCATAAAGGAAAGCACCAAGAATAGTAGCAATCGCCCCAACAATCCAGGCGCCGTAAAAGAGACTCACAGCACCAACAGCGATCATCATGGGGCCTGGAGTTCGAAAGATTCCGGAACCGATAATACGGCTGATTACTATTGATGTGGATTCGGTAAGGCCCAGGCGTCTTTCAAGTTCTGTGTCATCATTGAATAAATTACTATTATCGTCCTGGTTGTTTTGCATGAATAAGGATATCCTGATATATAAATTAATAGTAACTGTTCATCACGTCATATTTACTGTAAATATTCACAGTGTCTTTTATTATTGAAACAGGGCCACATCCCTGTCCAGCTGCTTCGCAGTAGATCGGTAGTGCGATAGGCGGACAGTGATTGCCATCCATAATAGGCCTTCCCATTTAAGAGATGACTGGACAGATCATTTACCATTTTTATAGCTTAAATGTCTCTTTTTGTTTCACAATTTCCGGGCTAATGATTCATCCACCAGGCAGTTACTATAAATACAAACATTTCACTGACTCCTGGATGGAAATCATTGTAATTACTCTTTTTCAATAAATCTCTCATCGGATTTTTTCTTCAATATCTCCTCCGGAGATTTCGTCATCCATCCAGTTCTTACATTATCCTTCGGCTCAAAATTCGGAATAAATGGTTTAATATCAAGCAGTGGCGTTTTATCAACCATATCGATTCCGCTTATCTGGATTATATTATCTTTTATATCTTCGATTGTTACTATTGATAATCCAATTGGATTAGGTCTGCGTGGTGCTCTTGTCGAAAAAAGTCCGCGGGGGACAGTATCAAGAAAAGGAATGGGCGTCAGATTATACGATTGGCTCAAATGAAAGTAAAACAAAACATAGATATGTGAAAATCCATTTAAATCTCGAATACCATCTACAAACTCCGGGAAGATTTCTATATGTCCTTTTGCATCACTAACACCGCTGGATTGAATCGGCATGCTTGCTGGTTCTTTAAACGATGAGTGAATAACTCCAATTGGCTTTAATGTTATGTTCGAAATATTCTGCAATCTCTGCTCCCGGGAAGTAACATATTTATAATTACAAATTTTTCTAATTCTATAACTTGAAATAAAACAACGAATCGACGCAAGCAGTCATGTTTATGACAATCAAAATATAAAGATAATTAACAATAAAAATATCGAAAGGTATCTTCGCATATTGCTACAGAGTAATATCTGTAAGACGTACACCACATTTCGGACAGGTTTCTACTGACATATTTCTTCCCAGGTATGATTTGCAGGATGGACACCGCCAGTTATAATAAGAGAAAACCATTGTCAGGATTGCCGTAATTACAGTTGCGATTAAGAAATATTGAGAATTTACATACTGTCGAATTGATTCTCCAGCAATAGACATAAAAATGGCAAAAACGGTTAACAGGATCAAAGGTATTATTATAAGTTTCTGCCGTTGCTTTATCTTTTCATATTTAACTCTTACAGGATTGCGTTCCATGATTATTCTCCATTTGAATTGTAAAATTCTGATGCTGCTATGCGAAAGGGATCGAACAAACCGAAGGAGGGGCCCAGCACCACTTTGTTGAGGTAAACATTTATTTATCAATAAAATGAAAGTGGTGCTGGGAAGTCCCTCGGTGTGAGAGCCCGGTCCAGCAATATTACTTTGCAGTATTCGTATTAATGTGTAGTGTGCTGGATTCGCAATTATAAAAACATCAGTATACCGGAACTGCCCAATGTCCGAATTTAGAGTCGTTTCCATTTACAATATTGATGAATCTTTCCTGGATTCGTTTTGTAATTGGACCCATTTCCCCATTACCAATTGTTCGACGATCTACTTCGGATATCCATGCGACCTGAGCTCCCGTTCCCGTAAAAAATAGTTCATCTGCGATATAAAGTTCCGTGCGTGCGATATCGCGTTCGCAAACTTCCAGTCCTTCATCCCTGGCAACTTCCATAATGCTGCTGCGGACGATACCCTCGAGAAGGGCCGATGCAAATGAAGGAGTATACAATATACCATCGCGAACCATAAAGATATTTTCCGCACTCCCTTCGCTTACCATGCCTCGAATATCGAGAAAAATGGCTTCATCAAATCCGTTCTGCACTGCTTCAGATTTGGCAAGGGCAGAGTTCACGTATCCTCCGGAAACCTTAGCCCTGGTTGGAATAATATTTTCGTCAATTCTTCGCCAGCTGGAGATGACGGTTTTCTGTCCATTTTTTGTATCCAGGTAATCATCCAATTCCAGCATATATACTGCAAAAGAGTCTTTTACATCGTGAAGTCTGGGTGAAAGCTGCATTGCAGATTTATAAATGAATGGCCGTAGATAAACATTTTTCCTGGCCTCATTTCGACGGACTACTTCCAGAATCACATCCATCATCTCATTTTCCGGCAGTGTTGGCTGCATTTGCATTATATGAGCACTTCGATGCAGCCTTCTTACATGTCGGTCCGGTCGAAAAACAAATACATTATCTTTTTCTGCATTGTAATATCCTCTCATTCCCCCGAAGATTGCCGTTCCATACTGGAGTGCATGAGTGGAAATATTGACATTACAATCGACCAGTTTTTTGAACTCACCTTCGTGGTAAGCTATGGTTTGTAGATCTATGGACATGACGATAAGCTGCCGACCTCCCCTGAACTGTCAAGCCGGAGATAGATTCTTTTGCGAAGATTAATTCGTGTCGATTGGCTTTTGAGTTGATATATTGGTGACACCTGCGCCTGCCGGAGATCCCATGCTGACTGACATGCATTTTTTACCTACATCTCGAGAGGAATTGACCGAACAGGGACGTAACCGGGTTGATTTTGTTCTGATTACCGGAGATGCTTATGTGGATCATCCATCTTTTGGCGCTGCTCTCATAGGTCGATGGCTGGAGCATCACGGTTACTCCGTTGCAATACTTGCACAGCCTGATTGGAAGTCCAGTCTCCCTTTTAAGGAATTTGGCAAACCGATCCTGGGTTTTCTTGTGACCGGCGGTAACCTGGATTCCATGCTCAATAACTATACTGCTTCAAAAAAACCAAGGAGGGATGATGCCTACTCTCCCGGTGGCACAGGTGGTAAGAGACCGGATCATGCTGCCCTGGTATATGCGAATAGAGCTCGCGAGGCCTATAAAGGCATACCGGTTATTCTTGGAGGTATTGAGGCAAGTCTTCGAAGGATGGCCCATTATGACTACTGGGACAACCGTTTGCGTCGTTCTTTAATTCTGGATAGCAAGGCTGATCTTATTGTTTTTGGGATGGCCGAGAGGACAATCCTGGAAATTGCCAGTCGATTGAGAAACGGTGAGCATGTATCCAGCCTGACCGATATTGCCGGGACAGTTTATGTGACATCATCTAAGACTTTACCCGAGCGGTATGTGGAGCTTCCTGCCTATGATGATATACTTGCCGACAAGAAGTTGTTTGCAGAAAGTTTTCGTTTGTCTGAACGGGAGCAGAATTCTTATACTGGAAAGATTCTCGTTCAAAAACATGGAGAGCGGTATGTAGTTCAGAATCGTCCGGCTATGCCGCTATCCACAGACGAAATGGATCAAGTTTATGCCCTGCCTTTTCGCCGCAGCTGGCATCCATCTTATGATGACCAGGGTGGAGTTCCTGCCATTCGAGAGATATCATTCAGTATTACAAGTCATCGTGGATGTTACGGTGGATGTTCTTTTTGTGCTCTTACCTATCACCAGGGGAAAGTGATAAGCGCCAGAAGTAAAGAATCAATTGTGGAAGAGGCAAAATTGCTCATCAAGGAGCCAGGCTTCAAAGGATATATTCATGATATCGGAGGCCCGACCGCCAATTTTCGCCTCTCTGCATGTGATAAGATGAAACGACGAGGCGCCTGTCCTGACAGAGATTGCCTTGGTGAAAATCCCTGTTCCAAAATTGAGCCGGATCATCATGAGTATCTCTCCATTCTGCGTGAGGTTCGAAACCTTCCGGGTATTAAAAAAGTATTTATTCGTTCAGGAATTCGCTATGATTATATGCTGCTTGATAAATCGGATGAATTCTTTCGTGAACTTGTTGAGCATCACGTGAGTGGCCAGTTGAAAGTGGCTCCTGAACATGCATCAGATAAAGTTCTTGGTCTGATGCGAAAACCATCTTTCGATGTATATAGAAAGTTCAGGAAAAAATTTCTCGATTACAATGCGAAAATCGGAAAAAAACAGTTTCTGGTTCCCTATTTAATGAGCGGACATCCCGGATCAACACTGAGCGATGCGATTCGAATGGCCGAAGAAATTCGCGATATGGGAGGAACCATGCCCGAACAGGTACAGGAGTTTATCCCCACACCGGGAAGTCGTTCTACTGCTATGTATTTTTCCGGAATCAATCCGGATACCGGTAAGCCCATTCCAATTGCACTCAGCCGAGAAGAAAAAGATATGCAGCGTGCCCTGATTCAGTATCAAAAACCCGAGAACCGACGTATTGTGGAAAAGGCGCTTCGTCAGGCTGGCAGGGGTGATTTGATAGGATATGGCGAAAAATGTCTGATTCGTCCGATGAAGGCTAGTGATACTATTGATAATCAGCAGCGAAAGAATAGCAATTGGAAAGGATCTGGTAAGAATAAAGAAAACAGTGGTTCACGTGGTAAAATAGGATCGGAAAAACCATCCAGGAAAAATAAAACAAAAATCAGTAAGATAGATAAAAAATCTAAATTCTCAGCTGAAAACAGAGATCGTAAATCCGATAAAAATCTTTCGACAAATAATCCAGGAAAAAAATCACGCAAGACAAAACGTTGAGTGCTATATCTGTTGTTGGGATAACTTAAATGAATATTTACGTTATTGCAACAACAGTTAACGGGTTTATAACGCTCAAATGGCTCAATTGAGGTATGTCTTTTGAATTAAAAGGCTTCCGCTATTACAAAATGCATCATTTCCTGTATAAGTAACCTGTTCAGTCGTTATTCATTGAAACAATATCCTTTTTCCATTCCATTCGTATACTATTAAGTATACTTATCTATGCCTTTCGTATATACAGAAGTATACATGTTTTCGTTTTACATTAATATTGCAAAAATCATATATAATATATAATAATAATATTATCATGTAATGATAATGTCGTCTTATTATTACAAGATAATGTAAGTAATTATAGATCCGGAAATGCAGGACATATTGTATGATGGTAAAATATTTAAGCAAACACGCTGTTGATGTTATGCACGGTATTATTTTATTCACTGTTACAGGTGAAGTAGAATACATGACTACCAGAGCAAAGTTGATGCTTGGCTTTAACAAAAATGATCCTGTACAGGGTAAAAAACTTGAGTTATATGATGTTATTGCTGTAATGAAAGACGGCAGACGTTATACAGGGAATATAATACCTTTTAATCTTGTAACTAACTTCACAAAAGTAAGTCAGGAATTTATGATTGGTATTAAAAGTCTCCATACAAGTCCCAGGTGGATTCAATTTACTGCTTTTGTGTCCGAGCAGGAGAATTATAATAAATCAAGAAGATACCTTGTAATTTTAAGTGAAGTTAATGAGAAAAGTGTCTCTGTTAGTTCTTTTGAATCACCGTTGGAACAATGGGCGAATTCGATGGACCTTGTCGATGATGTAATGTATTTACTGGATGAAGATCAACGGTTGGTTCGCGCCAATCGTGCATTTTATAATATGTTGAACACTAATCCGCAAGTTGCCGTTGGTAGAGATATAGGTGAAGTTATTCATCCGTATAGTGATGGGAAAATGTGCCGCATATGTCAGGCTCATGAGGAGAGACGTGATGCCATTATTACTATGTATTCTCTGGATTCTGATAATCCGACAGATCATCCTGTTGAAGTAAGAGTTAAAAATATTAAAAATAATGATGGGATTATTTCCGGTTGTCTTGTAATTATTCATGATCTATCGCAAACCTGGAAAACTAAAGAAAGAATAGATATTGGGTCTACGGTTTTTGAAAATACATTTGAAGGATTAATGATTGTAGACAACGCAAAAAATATAATTTCAGTCAATCAATCCGCATCAGACATAATTGGATATACTATAGATGAATTATCAGGTAAAAACCTGGATGTAATAAAATGCGAAAATACAGATTCTATCTTATCAGAAAATATATTAAATGAAATCCATGAAAAAAAATACTGGAGAGGTGAAGTAATTATTTATGATAAAAGAGGTAATAAAAATAGACTGTTAATGAATATCAGAAATGTGTCAGATAGTACGGGTGTGCTGGCCAGTTTTGTACTACTGTTTATTGATATCTGTAACCCTGAAAGCAGTGATACATACGCACGCAGATACCAGCAGTTTCTGGAGAGAAGAATTGAGGAAGAGTTGAACAAGAGAAAGGAACAGGAACAAATACTAATCCATCAGTCACGATCTGCGGCTCTAGGAGAAATGATGGGAATGATCGCACACCAATGGAAACAGCCTCTTACGACTCTCAGTTTAATTATTCAGGATCTGGTCGAGGCTCATGAGTATGGAGAACTCAGCAGTGAATATGTAACAAAATCCACCGGAAGTGCTATGGGGCAGATTACTTATATGTCAGATACCATAGACGAATTTAGAGATTTTTTCAAACCGGACAGAGAGAAGCGATTATTTAGAGTTGGATCAGTTGTGTCACATGCTGTAGACCTTATATTCGCATCAATGAATGTATTAAATATACAGGTTAAAGTCGATGTGCTGCAAGATAGTGAAATTATGGGGTATCCGAATGAATTATCACAGGTCATTCTTAACCTCTTGAGTAATGCACGGGATGCTCTAAAGAAAAATAAAACCTCAGAGAGATGGATTGGAATCACTGCTGGAGAGTGTGTTCAAGAATATATTTGTATTGTGATTGAGGACAATGGGGGAGGCATCCCAATCAATATTGCAAATCAAATCTTTGAACCATATTTCACCACAAAAGAGAATATGAAGGGGACAGGAATTGGACTTTATATGTCAAAAATGATTGTTGAGAAGCATATGAATGGAAAAATTGAACTCGAACATGTTGATGGTGGTGTGAAATTCATCGTAAAGATAAAAAAATAGAATATAATTTTTTTGCCCCTCATTGATTCACATCAATTCATCATGAATATGTTTCACTACCAGGCCAAGAATATACTGATTCGTTCAATATTTTCCGGTCATTTGGATTTAATCACATCAGTCGCGTTTAGCCTGGACCTGTCACGAATTGTGAGTGTATCCTATGGTAGAAGTGTTATTGTATGGAATCTTCAGGGATCTGAGATTTTTACTTTGAAATAATATAAATACGGAGACTGGTTTCGTGCTTGATATGTTATAGAGATTTTTTCAAAAGAGCCGTCAGCAAGACAGCTCTTGTATATGAATTCAATTTATATTCTTCTTTCAAACTCCGCAAGGATCGCCCGTGTGTTCGGGAAGAGGCAATGCTTTTGTCTCCTTTGAACCGTCATTGTAGTTTAATATTAGATTCATATTCTTGATTTCATATTTACCAGGGCGCTGATTTTGCTGATTGCAATTCTCCTTTCCGCCCGTCAGGCACTCCCAGTCATATTTATTTTTTGTAAATGTACCATCCTTCTGGAATGAAAGTGAATTACAGGATGACTCGTAAACTCCCATTCCACATTCGGGAAGAACCCATGACTTGCGCGAGGTAAGAATATTTGTCCAGCCAGAGAGGTTATTCCCGGCGGGCAAAAGATCCAGGGCATTGAGAAAACGAATATCATTATGATATCGCTTGAAATCACTGTCTTTCGGTGCTTTATTTCTAATTCCAGGATTGATGCTAACAGCTTTCAGTAATTGTTCGAATACCGCCGATTCTCCAAGAGACTCATCTTCAAGTTCAATCATCCCGCATTCATCCACAAGAAGTGAATACATACAGGCCAGGTTATAATTCGCATTAGGATGGTTTTTATTTAATTTAATTGCTTCACGAAAGTTTTTAACTGCATTTACAAAATCTTTCTGCCTGTAAAAATCCATACCCTTATTGTTATAGTCATTGGCACTCATTTCTGTATTATCGACAATCTGATTCTCAGAGCCTTTGTTTGTAGCTGTTTCCGGTTTGTCTTTTGAACAGGCTATAAAACTCAAAAGTAACATAACGATAAGTATTTTCTTCATAGGGCTTTTCCTTTGTAATATGAATTTCAAGTAGACGAAGAAACATGTATGATGATTAAAAAATAATGCAAAATAGATCGTAACTACTCACCACGTATTATGTGATTGAAAAATTTGAGTCCCTTCCATTGTAATGTGCGGACTCCAATTTCCATCCATAAGAGAACTTCATGTTATAAAGACTGTAGTTTCAGAATTACATATAATTTTGTAAATAGTGCCTGCAGTCCTAATGATCTGTATTGAGAAAACTTTCTTCGGGGATTACCCATTCAGAATTTGATGGTGCACCGTCTGTGAGGATAAAATAATGATGATGTTGCTTCGTTCTTGAGTCATAGAAGTAGCCTATTCCAATTTCATTATAATCCATGTTTACAATGTATTTTTCAAGTTTTTCAGTTGAATGTATTATTTGAATTGAATTCTGATAACTGCCAGGATATGTATACGACTGTAGTGCATATTTCTTAAATGTATAATTTCCCTTTTTAAGTTCCTCTATTGGGTTTAAAGAAATATTTTCTTTAAACTTCCTTTCTACAACCGATTGTGCTGTCTCGTTTAAAAGAGAAGATTCCTTGAGTGCTGATAATTTATGCTTTTGTCTGACAGAGTTGATGTGCTTCATCAAATTGATTATTATATTATTTTGATATTTGGGATCATTGAAAAATTTACTCTCATCGCTGGAGGCTGTTAGAGTCGGGACAACTTTCATATCATACTGGATAGTTCCCTTTACACTGTTATCAAAATAACGTAGATAATACCAGAACCTTTGCAGCATACCTGTTGTTACAAGATTACTATCTACATAAAAGCGATTGGAATTGCTGTGGTTAAAAAAAACATGGCGATTGCTCTGTTGGCCAATATATGATGCGTTCGCATAGAAAACAGAGGGATCTGCAGGAATCCAGCCATATTTTTCAAGATAAAATTCTGCCCATGCATGCCATTCCCAGGTGCTCTCTTTTTCGGAAATTATTCCGCCAACCAGATATCGAGCCGGTATATTATTATATCTAAGTAGAGAAATAAATATACCGCTGAGAGCTCCACAATCGCCGCCGCCATTTTTAAAAATATTATCAATCGAATCGTAGTTACCTCTATTTTTCCATTTGAGATTGCTTTGAATATACTTATAACTATTCAGGATGTACTCCAAATTGTTTTTTGATTTACTCTTTAGCTTACGTGCAATCCTGACAATTTGAGGATTTTTCGGATTTACCTGCGATCCCTGTATTCCGAGATTATCTTTATAATCGTCGCGAAAGGTATCGTAGGGATAAATAGTATTTATCCTGGTTAGATCTGATTCGATTTCGTATGTAGTAATATCATATTCAAGAGTAACTTCATCTATTGGCTTATTCGAATCTACAATTAATTGAAGGTCATCCAAAGAATTCAGGTTTTCGATTTTTCCGTGGCTATAATGCAGGTTATTAATTTCATGCGAGAATTCATTTCGTGGAACAGGAATAGATATAATTGTTTGCAATGAATTACGATTCGCATATGAGATTGTATTTTTGGTTGCGAACAGTTTTGTTGTAATATGATATGTACGTGGAAGTTTACGAGTTATTAATCCAATAGCTTCTGCATCTGATGGAATTTCCTGAGCAAATATATTCGTGTTATTCAAAAATATTTGCAGAAATACAATAAAATAAGAAATTCGCACCAACTTATTCAATACAAAAGAACAGTGTTTACAAGATTCAGTCAGGAGCCTGAAAAATAGAATACTCATGTTATGCACCTGTTCCTTTTTACGAAGTTAATTTTCTATTTCAGTTTTTTATATTTTAGATAAAGACTTCGTTTTCTACTGCCGGGATATCATTCTCGGGTGATGGATAAGGAGACGTTTCGGGAGCTTTCATTTTTCCTGGAGCATCAGGGTTCGGATTTTCTGATACAACTATCTTGATCTCTTCTGTGCGATATACTTTACCATCATCAGCTATGACTTCAAAGGATGGAATAACCCAGGTGCCCGACTCCATGGCTCTCAGGTTTTGCATGAGATCCATTGTTCTAGTTTTATGTCCATTGGCTATATTTAACTGTGTTGATTGACTTCTTCCAATAATCTTAAACGCCTGAAGATCACCGGTGGCACGAGGTTCCTGAAGATTCGATAGACCTGACGATTCAAGATGAATACGAAGAGTGATAATTTCCCCTACGGCACAGGATTTGGGATCAATTGATGCCGCAATTTTTACACTGGCATGTTGGTCTGATTTCCCATTTGTAACCACCGAATCATCATAAAAATTACAGGATATTAGTAAAGATGATATCAGGAGTAGAAAGGGTATTATGCGTTTCATACTATATGACTCTCATTTTAAGCAGTATTCGTCAACTAAAAGAATAAGAATCATTGGTTCTCCGATCGATCATACGAAAGCAGTGATCTTGCAGACCATCTTTGTTGCTCAATTACGTACTTCGTGTTGAGCAGTTACGATTATGTTATATGGTTAAGATTTTTGTGCTGTAGCGATAAATATTGGATACTCTTTCCCCTCATCTCGCCTTACCGTGTAAGCGGTGTCCAGGTCTACATTTGTAAATCCATTTTGAGAAAGGAGATCACCTATATGATTTCGATCAAATCCCAGATGAGCAATGCCATCGTTTCCATGCAGATGAAACGTTCCATCTTCACTATCAAGGTCAACAATCGCAATACTGCCGCCCGGTTTTAGATGCGAGGCAAGGCGCTGGATCATATTTGTTGTATCGGGAATATGATGAAAGGTCATAACGCTAATGATTGCATCAAAATGATTCTCCGGGAAGGGAACGTCTGTTTCATTGATGTGAACAGTATTACAATTATGAATTCCATTTCGCTCTATTTTTTTTTGAAAAATTTCCAGCATCCCGGATGATGTATCTGCTCCAGTAATTCGGCCTACATCAGGAATCAGAGATAAAGATACGAGTCCTGTACCGCATCCGTAGTCAAGCAGATGAGTGGATTCGTTCAGCCGTAATTTGTTGCGAATGGAGGCTGCCATCTCCATCGCTGTTTTTACTCGTCCTGGTTTTTCATCCCATGTGAGTGCTGCTTCATCAAAGTATTTCTGAGTCATTATAAAATTCCTGGTTTAGTCAAATTATTTCTCTATTAAGACAATTATTTTACAAATTAGACTGCAAAAAATCCGAGAGGTTACATAGATTTATAGAATAGTAAACGACCGGATTATTATCCTTTTGGATGTAACTGGAATGAATAGATTCAGTTACAGAATTTTAGGCTCTGCGATCAGATTTATTTGTTTCATTTCAAGGCTTCATCTACCTGAGCTTGAGTGGCGTATCCCTTCATTACAAGGATTTCCCCGATCTTTCTTCCTGAAGACTTTTGTTCTTCCAGGGATTCGTCCAGTTGGGCCTGCGTAATAATGCCTGCAGCGATCAGTTTTTCTCCAATCATGTTTCGCACCTTATGAAATTATTTTATGATAAACAGAAGGGAAACAATTCATTCATATACGGATTTTCCTGCATAACGTATAAGGTAATTAATCCATCTCCTGCGGATATTATATAGAAGTGCAGAAAAACTTCAAGATCATTTTATATTCAGGATCAGGTTGTAGAGGAGATGTCATATGGTTTGTTGAATCGTTTCTCGCAGGAACCTTTTTTCGTCTACATTCTCTCGAGAATTACGTCTACTGAAAGTGAGTAAGCCGGCTCAGGAAAACCGGAGTGGACAAAAAAAAGAACCTGGCCATTCTCTGGAATTTCTTATTGGATATAAATAGTAACTACTCACCACGTATTATGTGATTGAGAAATTGGAGTCCCTTCCATTATCGGAGCAAGCGGACATCCCTG
>JBNKQE010000124.1:0-12324 GCA_050295715.1 Leptospirales bacterium | reverse complement strand
TACTCCTTACCTTCCAGTCGCATCTTACCCGCCTCTTTCGCAGCATTCATGGAACCATGTGCGATAACATCATCAAAAGATGTCACTTCCGCACGGATGAATCCGCGCTGTATATCGCTGTGAATCTCGGCTGCTGCTACGGGAGCAGTGCTTCCCTTCTCCACAGTCCAGGCACGCACTTCAACTTCACCGGCAGTAAAAAATGTTATTAAATTTAACAACTGGTAGGAGCTTCGAATCATTCGATTGAGACCGGGCTCAGAAAGCCCCATCTCTGAAAGGTATTCCATTTGCTCTTCATCACTGAGGGACGCCAGTTCCTCTTCAATCTTTCCACAAAGACGAACTACAAGAGCCCCTTCTTCGGCTGCAATTTTTTCAACTGTTTTTGTATGCTCATTTCCTTCCAGAAGCGAGTCTTCATCCACATTTGTAACATAGAGTATGGGCTTTCGCGTAATCAGCTGAAATTCTTTGCAGAGAGTCTCCTCTTCGTCGTCCAATTCAAGGGTTCTTGCCGCTCTCTCTTCGCCCAGATGCGCCAGTATTTTTTGTGCCAGCTCCAATCGAACTTTTGAATCCTTGTCGCCCGACTTTGCCTTTTTTTCCAGCTTCTGAGCCTGCTTTTCCAGCGACTCCATATCGGCGAGAATCAGTTCCATATTTATGATACGAATATCATCTTCCGGATGAACCTTCCCGCGTACATGAACGATATTTTCATCCTCAAAACACCGCACCACCTGTGCAATAGCCTGCGTTTCACGAATATGTGATAAAAACTGATTTCCCAGTCCCTCACCCTTGCTTGCGCCCTCTACAAGTCCTGCAATATCCACAAATTCCGTAAACGCATGCACAACATTTTTGGGATTCACAATTCTCGACAGGTCATCAATCCTGGGATCCGGTACATCCACACGGCCCACGTTTGGCTCAATAGTACAGAAGGGATAATTGGCTGACTGTGCGCCAGCCTTTGTTATAGCATTAAAAATGGTAGACTTACCGACATTGGGCAGTCCCACAATTCCGCATCGAAGTGACATAGATACCAGAGATGTTACTCCCCGTCCTGTTGACGATTCAAATTTTTTTGTTGTACACGCAATTTATTAATGCCACACCCCCGGGAAATACTGAAATATTGCACCGGGAAATCACCTTTCGTAGTTTGCGGTATCTGTGTGCTTCCGAATCAATATTTACCATTTCATATTGATTACGCAAATGCGTTATGCGTGTCATAATACATGATTTTTTTTTACTGGACTTTACAGGCAATTGCTGAATGTGATAACTGTCAGGATGAAAATTAGATTCTGGGGCGTAAGAGGTTCCATTCCCTCACCAATCAGGGGATTTACCGTTTTAGAGAAAATTCGTAAGGCACTGCAATATGCCTCTCCTGCAGATGTACTCGATGATGAATCAATCGACCGATTCCTCAAGTCGCTCCCCTTCTCCCTTACCCACACATATGGCGGCAACACAACCTGCCTGGAGATCCGCAGTAAAAAAAATGACCTCGTAATAGTGGATGCTGGGACTGGAATCCGTGAGCTGGGATACGCCCTTTTGCAGGAAGGCTTTGTAGCAGACAGCGGTAAAGAGGCAGCCCTGCTCTTTACTCACTCTCACTGGGATCACATCCAGGGGATACCCTTCTTTTTACCCCTGTATCTGGAAGGGAATACCTTTAATGTTCATGCTATTTCCGATGATATAAAAGGAAGACTGGAATACCAGCACAGCTTCCGCCACTTTCCTGTCCCCTTCGAAATCCTCTCAAATAATATGCGATTTATCCAGCACAATGAGGATGACAGGTGGGAGTTGTATGGCATGCATATATCTCAGAAATCAATGCGCCACCCCGGCGGTTCCTACTCCTTCACTTTTGTTGAAGATGGTAAGAAATTTATATTTGCAACAGATGCAGAATTTCGTCTGGAAGATATGGAGCGTGTCGAAGAATATATCGAATATTTTCGAGATGCTGATGTCCTTGTTTTTGATACCCAGTATACTTTCGAAGAACAGCTTCAAAAGATTGACTACGGCCACAGCTCGGCCTCCATTGCAACGGATATGGCTCTGAAAGCCAATGTAAAAAAACTCATTCTATTCCACCATGATCCAACCTACGACGACGAAAAACTTGACGAAGTCTACATGCGAGCCCTTCGCTACAAGGAAATGATGGATCAGGATCACCAATCCCCCATGGAGATTGCCATTGCTTTTGAAGGCATGGAAATCTATCTTTGATCCACTCCCATTCGTCTAATATTATGAAGATTATTTCCGGAGTCATCAATTGAATCCCACTACCGAAAATTTCATTATATCCATTGACCAGGGAACGACAGGAAACCGTGTTTTCTGTTACAACCACAACGGAGAGGTTGTCTCGAGCATTTACGAAGAATTTACACAACACTATCCTCAACCTGGATGGGTCGAGCATGATCCGGAAGAGATTTTTCAGGCAGTCAGCTCTCTGCTGGAACGCGCCATTCGATCGGCCAATCTTCGCCCGGAAAAAGCTCTGGGTATTGGCATTACCAATCAAAGAGAGACAACCGTAATCTGGGATAGAGCAACAGGAAAACCGGTATACAATGCAATTGTCTGGCAGTGCAGAAGAACCGCTCCGCTTTGCAATAAGCTTAAAAATGATGGGCATGAAGATACGATACGCGAAAAGACCGGCCTTGTAATAGATGCCTACTTCTCATCTACAAAAATACGCTGGATTCTCGATAATGTGGAGGGTGCTCAAAAGCGGGCCGAAAACGGTGAACTCTGTGCCGGTACAATGGACAGCTGGCTCCTCTATAAATTAACCGGTGAGTTCAAAACAGATCATACAAATGCGTCACGAACGATGCTTTACAATCTTCGCACGGGAACATGGGATCCCGATCTTCTCAAACTTTTTAATGTTCCGATAAGTCTGCTTCCGGAAATAAAATCATCTGCTGCAAATTTCGGAAAACTCAAAGGTATAAGCGGGACACTTGACGGAATTCCCGTTCTATCTATGGCGGGTGATCAACAGGCCGCCCTTTTCGGTCAACTCTGCACCGATCCCGGTCAGGCAAAAAACACATACGGCACCGGTGCATTTCTCCTCTTTCACACCGGTCAGGAGTTGATAAAAAGCCACGCAGGACTGTTAACAACAAGAGCATGTGACGCCAACGGCAATCCTGCCTATGCATTGGAGGGTTCCATTTTCATTGCGGGGGCGGTTATTCAATGGCTCCGCGATTACATGGGATTTTTCGCCGAAGCATCGGACACCGAACAGTTTATTATGGACCTGGGTGATGAGGATGATGATATAGTGGTTGTCCCTGCCTTTGCCGGGCTGGGTGCTCCGCACTGGGATATGAATGCCCGGGGCGCTATCTTTGGTCTGACACGGGACACAACTCCTGCCCGAATAACACGCGCCTCCTTGAAATCCATAGCTCTGCAAACGCGGGATCTTATTGTGGCCATGGAAAAAGATACTGGCAAGAAGATGGAATCTCTCCATGTTGACGGGGGAGCCACTCAAAACGGGTATCTTATGCAATACCAGTCCGATATTCTCAATATTCCCGTACACCGACCTTTCAATATTGACACAACGGCTCTGGGAGCAGCTTATCTCGCAGGATTGCAATGCAAATTCTGGGATAACATTGATGAGATTAAAAGCCTGGCGAAAGAACCTACCATTTTTACACAGAACTGGAATGATGAAAAACGAAATCGAGAATTGAATCTCTGGACAAAAGCAATAGACAGAACCAGAGGATGGCTGGATTGATTGTATTAGATGGCAGAAAGCAGCATTAAAAAAGGAATTGTCAGCCTTGTATACGGCGCCTACTATATGGTACGCGACCGCCAGAATCCCCAAATAGAAATTCGCACAGTACTTCGCGGCAAGCTCCGACTCGAAAAAAAACGAGAGGAGAATCGCCTGCAGCGCCACCTCCTGATGGCCGGTGACCATGTAATCTACAGTTCCGGTGGAGACGATGATCCATGCATTGAAGAGATTGAGCCACGACACAACAGCCTGTTTCGCGCAAGCCCTTTTGAGCACCACGGGCTTGGCGCGAATCTGGACCGGGCCATCGTTGTGATGAGTCTTGACTCCCCGCCTCCACGCTTCGGCTTTCTTGACCGATTTTTAGCCTCATGCGAATTCGGAAACGTACCTCCGGTTATTGTATTCACAAAAAAAGACCTGTATGATGAACTGGAGCCGGAGAAACGGGAAGATATCGAAGAGTACATACAAATTTACCGGGCCCTTGACATTCCTGTTTTTATGCTCCCGCTCCTTGCGGATAACCTGGAGTCCGATATAGAATTCCAACGCCTTGAAAAAATGCTATCGCAGGGAACGACTCTTCTTGCCGGGAATTCCGGGACTGGAAAATCCACGCTTCTCAATCGACTTCTTTCCGGAGAGGTGCAGAAGACAGGTGATGTTAGTAAATCATCGGGAAAGGGAAAGCACACCACAACCAACTCGGCTCTTTTTATCCATAAGAACGGAGAGGCCTTTCTAATTGACACACCAGGTGTAAAAGAGTGGGGAATCAATCACATGAACCGTGAAGCCCTGTTTTACAGCTTCCCCGAACTTATACTGTTCAAGGGCAATTGCCGATTTCGCAATTGTGATCATAGCGAAGGGGTGGACGGTTGTGCGATCCAGGAGGTCATTGAAAATTCCCTGGAAAATGAAACAGATCCGGTAATCCATCCATTTCGCATTAAAAGCCTCTATTCCATGATTGAATCACTGGACAATCCTGATCGAATTCGCACAGGAGATTACATTAAGCCCACGGGACGCATGAGAAAGAAAAATCCCGGAGACTGACACATCCAACCCCCGCCTGCTGATTGAGCGATCATGACTCTTATCGGAATGCACCACCCTTATTTTCGCGCAGCCCTCCAGGCAAGCAGCTTGTTCAGAACGGGGATATTTATTCCAAGCTTTGAAAGCGAGGTCAAAAGCAAAACTCCGGCGAATCCCTCATCAATCCACCCGAGGACCGGTATTAAATCGCTTGGCTCCGGATAGAAAATCCAGAAAACGCTTACTATACTCATAAAGGTCCAGAATATTCGCGGCCACAACCCCTGTTCTTTTTTGGTCTTTGCATCGTTTTCACCAGCGTTTTCTCCGGGACTTCCGGATCGATCCTGTTCTTTTGAAGGATCATAATTTCCATTATTGCTCATTTTCCACTCCGACAAAATCTAACAGGCTAGATAGTACAACAGCTAAACTTCATATATAAAATCAATAGTAACTCAAACCCTCATCAGGCCTCAAACTCATAATCGATTTCCAGGTTTTTTCCTGTTATCTTTGCGATTATATCGCTTCCAAAACCCCGTGAATAGAGCTGACGGGATGTGATATTTTTCTTTTTCTCTGAAAAATTACGAGCACCCTCTATCCACCTCTCCTGATCGATTTCTCCAATAGACCTTCTTGCTTCCGACGAAGGGAAACCAAGCGCAATCAGATCCTGTTCAACATAAAGCGGACCATACCCGGAAAATATTCTGTAATCAATACGATTATTGACAAACCTTTCATCATTTACTATATTCTCGTTCCCAAGATACTCCAGTGCGATTTCAGAGACCTCTTCCAGTCTATTTTTTTTTAACCAGGAAATGATTTCGTAAGAACACCTCTCTCTCGCTGCCAGAAATTTCTTCATTCGAGGAAGAACATCCCGTAAAAAATCATCTTTATTCATAATACATTGAACCTTCCATAACGATCAGAAATTCCAGTTAAGCTGAGTCTTTCTTCATGTGTAGATTCTTAACGGTGGAATATTCCGAAGGTTTTGCAGAGCTGTAATCACTCTCCAGGGCTACAAGTGTCATACCATATACACCGGCAATATTTATTATCTCCTCATCCTCAATGTGGCGCTGCTGATGAACCTCCTGATAAACCGGGTCGTCATTTCGCTCGAACGTAAGCCTCGTAGTTAGCAAGGAGGTCTCTCTCTGGAATGAATTGGCCCAGGTTAGACTCATATCTTCCACATTAAAAACACAATCATCTCCATCATAATTATTTAATATATGCTGCTCGGTTACGATATCAAAACTGTATATCCCGCCGGGAACAAGGATCCTTGAGACCTCACTGAAATGATTCATCAGCCGGGTGTCATCAATCAGATAGTTGACGGTGTCATGGGTTGAGACGATCCATGCCTGAGAGTTCTCTTCATAAGGGAGAGGTCCCTGGATATCTCCCTTAACGAACTGCACGGCAGGCTGACTCTTTTCGGCTCGATCAAGCATTGCCTGTGAGCGATCCAGTCCGCTCAACGACTCCACATATTTTCCCATTTCGGCCAGCAACTTACCGGTGCCGCAACCCAGATCCAGTACAGACTCAGGTCTTTTCCCATAATAAAGTTTTGCCCTCTGATAGAGATAATCGGCCCACCTGGAATAGGGAACATGGACCATCATGCTATCGTAAATCTTTGCAAAATATTCGTATGCATCCGCTTTAAGTATCAACCCGGTCCCGCCTTCTCCATATTATTTGACTTACATTGATCCATATCTTGAATTCTGTCAGACTTCCTCAAAATGAATAAAATTGAATGACTCATTCTGCAGCCTCCCTGTGACATTAAAATAGAAAATCATGGGAAGAGAGCCCGGCTACGTATAAATTGCCACTTCCTTTTTGAAAACACACCGGAATAGACCCATTCCGGAGATCCACCGAAGATCTAGACCGTTACTACACTGCCAGAACAAGAGAGTGATCGTTAAAAACCACCTTAAATTCCCGATTCATACTCTGAATTTAATACTAAATACACAGCGCTCCAACCATGTTTTACCTGTCAAACTCCCCTCAAAAGCCTGTAAATCACCTGGTCCGATGTGAATTACATCATTTTCTTCTTTACATATAAATGCTTTTTTTACCTATTATATATTTTAATGTGACATAATCCAACTCGCCTCTTGATCACGTGCATTCGGTCTTTTCATGCAGATCGGATTTTGATTTTTGAGAATATATTCGAGTTCGGGCTTTATCCGGGATATTATGGAATTACTACTCATCGCCGCTGGCTTTATAGCATCAGTTAGTTTTACAATCATAATGAGACGTCTGGACCGCTCGTCCAGTCATCTACATCAGGTTCGAAAAAATGGTGAGCTGATCATTCACAACCTGGAAGAAGCCGCTCGAGGTCAGCTTCGTGAAATAAATGATACGGTTCTTGATTTTGATGTTCTGGTCAAGCAATCAAAGAACCTTAAAAGTGAAATTCGCGCCGATCTGGAAAGTTATGACGAGCGACTGAAGAACCTTGACGAAGACCGTGAAATGATCGACACAATTTCAGATGAGATCGGACGTATAGCGACAAGCGCCGGAGAAGTCGGCCGTCAGATCGAACGACTGGATCTGGGACTGCAGCGAATTCAGATGGCCCAGGAAGATCTGGACCGAATCAGCAAGGGTATCAGCGATCTGGACCAGCATCTGGAAGATCAGAGAAATGCCATGGGAGCAAGGCTCGATACTGTTGTGGCACGACTCATTGAAGAGACAGACGAGCGAACAGCACGTTTCACAGAAGAGATCAAGCACTCCTTTCAAATTTTACACGAAGATATGCAGACCCTGGAAGATCGTCTGCAAAATGCCGAAACCACTCAGGAGACCGTGGGAGAGCGCGTCTCCACCCTTCAGGATCGCATGGACGAAAAGTGGACTATGGAACAGGATCGTCTGGAAGAGAAGTTCAAAACAATGGAACGCAAGATCCAGGAGAGAGTATCCTCCATCGAGGGTGGTCTTGCCGGAATCCGCACCCAGGCAGTTCAATCCCTGCAGGAAGAGGTTACACGTATTCGTTCACAGATGGATGACTTCAATCTGGAAGCTATTTCCAAGCGTGATGAAATCATGAACGAGGCCCGACGCATGGCCGAAAGAATGAGCGACCAGATTGAAAATTTTCACGAAAAATATCTGGAACTGGAAAACCGTTTGATCAAAAACGCAAGAAGCCAGCAGGAAGCTATCGATGATAAGATACGTGATTTCGATAATAATTTCTCGGAAATAGAAGAGAAAAAACTTGAAACGCTTGAGCACAGGCTCAGCGGTATTCAGGAAGAAATTGACATTGCACGCAATCAGCATATCGAGTCGCTATCCTCGGATGCGGAAAATGTCCGCGAAGAACTGAGATTGATGGGCCGGGAACTGGTCAGCAAGATAGAGCATCAATCCGTTCAGGCAGAAGAGCATGTAAGAAATATTCACCGCGACGAAGAGCGAAATCTATCAGCCTACAGAGAAGACCTGGAGGATATGAAAGAAAATCTCTCTCTTCTGGGTCAGGAACTCAAGGCCTCCATCCGTTCCGAAACAGAACACTCCATGGCCATCATCAAAGACACGAGACGCCTGGAAGAAGAACACATCTCCAGAAAAGAAGAAGAGATCGAGAAGATTCGCAACGATGTAAAAGAGCGCACGGAAGCAGTAGATCAGGTTCTCCGTGAGATCGGGCGCATGAAACAAAAAATCGAAGACTTTACCGATCAAGCTCGCAGCGATATCCGGGAGACCGGCGATGAGGCAATGCAGGATCTGGAGAAACGAGCCGGACGCTTTCTGGCCGAGCAGGATGAAAAACTGGAAGATCTCAACGCAACTCTGGACCGTAAAATATCCAGCCAGATTGCATCCCTTATGGATCGCGGTCAGCTTCAGATCGACGAACTGGAGAAGAGAACCCGTCATGTCATTCAGGAATATGTAGAGAACATGCAGGGTGACCTGGAAAAAGCAAGACGAGACTTTCAGGTTCTGCGAGAAGAGATGAGCGCCGAAACGGCAAAGAGTCAAACTATCAAAGAAGAAATCTTCAAAGAGATGGCCGCAGACAGAGAAAGACTCAAAGAGTTCCAGGAGAGACTTCGCGTTGTGGACAAAGCCGAAGAACTTACGGTCCACCTGGACGAAACCCTGGAGGTCCTTTCAAAGCGTCTCCAGGAGGCAACCACAGAGCGAGAGGGACTCGACGCCTTCCTCGAGCAGCTTGATACACTTCGCGAGACACGAAGAGAGCTGGAAACCGAGCTGCGGGTGCTCGAGAGTCAAAAGTCAAAACTCCGCGAAACGCGTGAGGATATTGGAACAATACGAACCGAGATCGATGCTGTTAATGATCGACTGGATATACTCCATGCCGGTCAGGAGATTGTTCAAACTCTGGAAGATAGAATGGAACACCTATCCGAATACAGAGAGAGCTTTGATAAATATTTCCATGAACTGGCTGACCGAAGAAAGTATGTTGAAAATGCAGTCCGCTTTATTGAGAAATCCAGACAGCAGGCGAAAACTGCCATGGACAACGCACAGGACATGCTTGGAAAAGTGGAACGCGCCGAAATCCGGCAGGATGATATTTCCAAATTTCTACAGGAGATGGAGGTCAAAGCGTCCGCTCTTCGCAAAATGGAAACCGGAATTCAAAACGTGGAAGCCCGATTCGAACAGATGGACGGACTGCTCACCGATCTGGAAGAGAAACAAAAACAGATCAGCGCTATGTCACGCCGCGTAGAAGAGACAAAAGAGAACAGCGATGAACTTCGCGTTGAACTCGAAAGCCTTATCGGTGAAGCCGATGAAAAGATGGAAAAACTAACGGCATTCTATCAGACTGTGGACAGCCTGCTCGATTCCCACATGCAGGATAATGAATCCCCCACACGCCAGGCCGACTTGATTCGAAGCACAACACCAACCGCAGCCGGTGCACGAAAGGGAAACATAGCAGAGTGGAAAAAAGAGGGAATCTTGAGCCTCTACTTGAACCACAAATGGGATGCGGATCTGATTGCCGAGAGAACGCGTATTGATCCCTCGATAGTACGTGCGGTAATTGGCAGCCATACCGGCTGAGCGGTTCTGATTACAACCGGCTGATTCATTTGACTCCTCAAAAAATGGTGGAACCAGATTGCAGCCGGGTCGTTCTAACCTTGAATGCAACAGGATTTTGTTATGAGTATACTTGAAATTAAGAATGCCTCCCGTGCCTACGGAAATGTGCAGGCACTGGATAACGTAAGCCTCTCTGTACCGGAAGGAGTCATTTACGGACTGCTCGGTCCCAACGGCGCCGGAAAAACCACACTTGTAAAGTCGGTTACTGACCTGATAAGGCTTGATAGCGGTGAGATTTTGATTGATGGAATTCCTCACCATCTGGCCGAATCAAGAGAGAATCTGGCCTTTCTTCCGGAATCCTTTCGTTTTTATCCCTATTATTCGGTAACCTCTGCCCTCAATTTTTTCTGTGATCTATCGAGAATCCCGGGAAAGGGCAGAACTCCCATTATCGAACGAGCCCTGCAGATAGCGAAAATTGAAAATCTTGCAGGTCGTAAGATTTCCACACTATCAAAGGGACAGACACAGCGAGTGGGAATTGCAGCCTTGTTTCTCGCCTCTCCAAAACTCATAATTCTGGACGAACCCTTTTCGGGTCTTGATCCCATAAGTATTAAAGAGTTCAAAGATGCCCTGCGCCATGTGCGCGAAGAAGGGCGAACGGTTCTTGTAAACTCGCACATCCTCTCCGAAGTGGAGACCCTTTGCGACAGAATAGGAATCCTGCACGAGGGACATGTCCTTGCAGAAGGCACAATCTCCGAACTTAAAAAGGAGTCCACACTGGAAGACTTCTTCTATACAACCATCACAGGATCTCATGAGGAGGCGCAGTCATGAAACCCGATTTTCATATGATCGGCGTAATCATACGCAATACGGCAACTAAAGAGATTCGTCGTAAATCTTTCTGGATTATTCTGGTTCTTACAGCTATCGTGATTACCGCCATAAACGGCCTGTCCGACACAATCCGGGCTTCCATAAATGGAGCTCAGGTAGAAGGAATGGACGGAATGCGTCACTATGCGGCCTTTCGCTTTATAGCATTCTGGAACTCGGTACTTGCGATCATGCTTGCAGTCGATGCGATTCGTTCCGATTTTGAATCAGGAATGATAAATACTATTCTATCCAGACCCCTCTCCCGTCTGGACTACTTCCTGGGAAGATTCCTTGGCGTGTACCTTGTTGTAATCTTTTACTACCTGATAAGTTTCCTTCTCACTGTGCTCTATCCCGGAGCTCCGGGAAAAGGATGGGAAGACGGGCTTCACCTGGCAGGTGCTCTGGGTATTGACTCTCTGGAGGCAGTGGTCTTTATACTCTGGGCTCTGCTCATATCGAACTTTTTCCCACGATTGAGTGCGTTTATTTCGACTGTAATATTTCTTATGATTGTGACCGCTTCCAATCTATACTTTCTTAAGGAAGGAAGCCTTCCCGAGATTCCGGAAAATGTTTTTGGCTTCGTAGGATACGTTATCTACATGGCGACGCCGAGAACAGGTTTTATCAGCGAGGTCTCCTCCGTTCTGATTGGCCGCGAAGGAACCCTGATGATTCTCTCGGATCAGTGGTCCCACTTTGTTATTTCCACGGTTATTCTCGGTGCAGTCAACTTCTGGGTATTCTTCAAGCGGGATTGTACAGTCAGGTAAACTTCAACCGTTTTCGTAATTCTATGAAGCGTGGGGTGACTCAGGGAAAAGGAAAGTGGTTAATCCGCCCCTCGGGCAGGCTTTGCCTGGCTCGGGGACGTTTCTCTCGGGTTAGCCACGTTCCTTTTCTCACCATCTATGGACTTGATTCATAGCGATTACGAATAGACCTCGTTTACCGGGAGTGATGTTATTCATTCTTTTCATGTTCTTGATCTTCTGGGTTTGCGATGTTTCAATCATTGCGAATCTGCGGCCGTTTTCGTAATTCTATGTAGCGTGGTTGATTCCGGGAAAAGGAACGGGGCATAACCCACCGGCTCTTTTCATGTTTGCCGCCTCACGCAAGAGATCCGTAGTGTTTCTGCAGGCGTGGGCAATCGGATGTAACGGTATTATGGAAGGGGAGCAGACCAACCCGCCCCCGGGCGCATACTTCCTGCATGGGCCCGGGGGACGTTTCGCACTCCTACTCCACTCGGATTGGCCTGCTCCCTTTCCTCACAACGTTTGAGTGATTGCCCGCGTTTGCGACAATACGACCTGTGGGACGCCTGCGAGATGGCAGCTATCACTCATTCGCTGCCGATGGAGGCCTGCGTGACCGGGCTTCTACGGGCTCCGCTGTTCGCTACGGCCCTCGCGATTCTCTGACCTTCGATT
>JBNKQE010000123.1:0-12336 GCA_050295715.1 Leptospirales bacterium | reverse complement strand
GAAGAAAAGAGGTTCCCCATGAAAGTAACCCTGCGACAGTTGGAGGTATTCCTCTCCGTAACCAGAACCGGCAGCGTCAGTCGGAGCGCGGAAGAGCTTTTGCTATCCCAGTCGGCAGTAAGCATGTCCCTTTCCGAACTGGAAAGACTGCTGGGAGGCGAACTGTTTGACAGACCGGGAAAAAAACTGATCCTCAACGACAGAGGAAAATTGCTCCTTCCCAGAGCCATGGAAATCTCCGATCGAATGGGGGAAATGGAGGAACTCTTGCAGCCCCGTCCCGGAAGCAGAAACGATATAAATTTCAGACTTTCCGGACGTCTGAAAATTGCAGCCAGTTCCACCACAGGAAATTATTTGATTCCTGGAATCATGGGCAGCTTTGTGGAACGCCACCCCGAGGTCCATCTAAGTCTGGAAGTGCGAAATAGCGCGGCGGTAATACAGAGCATCCTTTCGTTCGACGCCGATGCCGGTTTTGTGGAGGGTCTCATTCACGATCCGGATCTCGAGGTAGATATCTGGAAAAAGGACTCTCTGGTCGTATTTGCTGCAGCGGATCATCCCCTGGCAAATAAAAGGAGATTGAAACCGGAGAATCTGGAAAATACAGGATGGATTATGAGGGAATCCGGTTCGGGAACGAAAGAAATTCTAGAAAACGCCCTTTCGGGAAGCATTCGAAAAATGACCCTGCTTCTGGAACTGGGAAATACGGAAGCTGTGAAAAGTGCGGTGGAATCATCCCGGGCCATCAGCTGCCTCTCCCGTATCACGATCGCCAGAGATCTGGAAAGCGGTCGATTTGTGGAACTGAAGACGCCATTTTTGAATCTGGAACGAAATTTCTATCTGGTGATGCATCGAGATAAATACAGAACCGCACTTCTACAGTCTTTTCTCGAATTCGCAAGTTCCTGAGTCAAAAAAGGCCAGGCCGACATAATATGAAAATTTCATATCCGGCAATAGTTAAGAAAGAAAAAAAACGATACTGCGTCTTGAGAAAGTCGTTAAAAAAGAATTAATCAAAGTATAGACGACCCTGCAGTCGCGGTAGGGACGGCCATTAATGACCGCCCCATTAAGGATCACTATTCTTTATGAGCGAATATCAATCAAACTCCAAGTCGCTTCAATGATTGCTGAATGGCTTCCATTCTTGATTCAAAATCAGCCAGTTTAGATTTTTCCTTTTCAATAACATCGGCCGGTGCCTTCGCAACAAATCCTTCGCTTCCAAGCTTTTTACGTACACCTTCAGCCTGTTTTTCCATTTTCAACAGATCACTGTTCAAACGGGCCTTTTCTTTTTCAATATCAAGTACCCCTTCCAGTGGAACAAAAACCTGTCCCGCGACAAATGGTTCCATTGCATCAAATTTTCCCTGCTTATGTTTATCAACAACAAGGAGACTTTCCGCTTGAGCCAGACGAAGAATAGACATTTCTTTCTCGCTGACAATTTTTCCCAGTAATTTTGATTCTGTTTGCACTACGAGTGGAATCTTTTTATCGGGAGCAATACCGGTTTCAGCACGAATGGATCGTGCAGATTGTATTGCATCCTGCAATTGTTCCAGTGCATGAGCAGTCTCTTTCGCATCAGTAGTAAGAAGTAAAATCTCAGGCCAGGCGGATGTTATCAGCATCTCATCTTCCGGATTTTCAGGTTTCTTCCAGTTACTGAGAAATGAATGAATCTCTTCTGTAATAAATGGCATAAACGGATGCAGGAGACCCAGCATATTTCTCAATACATAAAAAGAAACCTGCTTTGCGGTTTCAGCAGATGCTTCGCCTGATTTTCCGTACAATCGCGGTTTTATAAATTCAATATACCAGTCGCAGAAATTGTTCCAGACAAAAGAATAAATGGTTTCTGTTGTCATTTGAAAACGATATTCATCAAGATATTTCTCCATCAAGCGAATCGTCTCATTCAATCGATGTAGAATCCACTGATCTTCTGCTTCCAGATCAAGTTTGAGAATTTCCTGCACACCCAACGGCTTGAAATTATCATCTAAATTCATCATCACGAATCGCGATGAGTTCCATATCTTGTTTGCAAAATTCTGATAACCTTTTAGACGATTTTCCGAATAGAGTGTATCCTTTCCTTCGCTAAGAGTCGCCATAAGAAAAAAGCGATACGCATCAGCTCCCTGGTTTTCTATAATGTCAGCCGGGTCAATATTGTTACCCAGAGATTTTGAAATCTTTCGCCCCTTTTCATCGCGCATGAGGCCGTGAATATAGACAGTATGAAAGGGAACATCCTTCATAAAATGAAGGCCCATCATAATCATTCGTGCAACCCAGAAGAATAGAATATCAAATGCAGTCACAAGAACAGTTGTAGGATAATACTTTTCCAGATCGCCAGTTTTTTCAGGCCAGCCCATTGTCGAGAAAGGCCAGAGAGCCGACGAAAACCAGGTATCCAGAACATCATCATCCTGCTTGAGTTCTACATCCTTTCCAAAATGCTTTTTCGCAGCTTCTATCGCAGCCTCTTCCGATTCTTCAACGAAAATAGTATCATCTGGACCATACCATGCAGGGATTCTGTGACCCCACCATAATTGTCTGGAAATACACCAGTCACGAATTTCTCGCATCCAGGAGAAATAGAGATTCTCCCACTGTTTCGGAACAAATTTAATCTTTTCAGTCTCTACAGCTTCGATGGCAGGTTCCGCAAGAGGATGAATTTTTACAAACCACTGAGTCGAAATCATCGGTTCAACAATTGCTCCGGATCTCTGAGATTTGCCAATGGACATCATATGCTCTTTAGTTCCGCGCTCAAGACCGGCAGCTGCAATATCGGCTTTAATCTTCTTTCGCGCTTCAAAGCGATCCAGGCCTTCGTAGGTTCCTCCAAATTCGTTGATCTTCGCCTCTTTGTCAAAAATTGTTATAAACTCAAGATCATGACGTTTTCCTACTTCAAAGTCATTGGGATCATGGGCCGGAGTAACTTTAACCGCTCCCGTTCCGAATTCAGGATCGACTAGAATAGAATCAGCAATAATCGGAATCAGTCTATCAAGCAGCGGATGTCTTACTGTATGACCTACTATATGTTTATATCGCTCATCGTCAGGGTGAACGGCAATCGCAGTATCACCGAGCATGGTTTCCGGTCGAGTTGTCGCAACGACGATCTCTCCTGAGCCGTCAGAAAGTGGATAGGCGAAAGACCATAGTTCCCCTTTGTAATTCTCATCATGTTCAACCTCAAGATCGGATAGAACAGTATGAGCTGCCGGATCCCAATTCACCATGCGAGTATCACGATACACGAGACCTTCTTTATATAAATCGACAAAAACTTTTTTTACGGCATCGGAGAGTCCATCATCCATTGTAAAACGTTCACGACTCCAATCTACCGACTGCCCCATTGTACGAATCTGTTTTGTTATGGCATCTCCATACTCGTTTTTCCAATCCCAGACCCTATCAAGAAATTTCTCGCGCCCCAGATCATAACGACTGAGTTTCTCTTTTTCCTGGAGCATCTTTTCCACACGTGCCTGTGTGGCAATCCCCGCATGATCCGTACCCGGTAACCATAAGGCATCAAATCCACGCTTACGGGCAGCACGAGTGATAACATCTTGAATTGTATGATTGAGAGCATGTCCGACATGCAATTGTCCGGTTACATTGGGGGGAGGAATGACAACGCTGAAGGGAGGTTTCCCTTTATCATTTTTCTTTTTTCCAAAATCAGGATTAAAAACACCGGAGGACTCCCAGCGTTCGTACCATTTTTTTTCTACATTTGTATGATTATATTTAGAATCCAGTTCCACAGCCATGATAGCCAGATACCTTGAACCGGGCCATCAGGCAAACTCAAAAAAAATGAAATATTCTGGGATATTCCATAAATATTTATTTATCGTATAGTGTGTTCCAGAGGAAGATCTGCGGGTTCAGAATCAGGGATATCAACATTTCCAGGATGTTTCTTCAATGGATCACAGGGAGAGGTCTCTGATTCTCTGGATTTAAAGTATTTTTCATAATCCAGAGTTCCATCTTCTTTTAGATAATCCCTTTCAATATAGTGCTTTTCACCCTCATATATATTGGTAACCGGATCACAGGGATCAATTGGAGTGGGTTTTGCAAAAGGATTCCAGAAATATGTATCACAACCGCTAACAGTAATTACGGAAACTATTATAATAAATAATCTAATATACGACATAATTTTTACTTTGATTTGTTTTCAGCCAGATTCTTCATTTTGTATACATCATCGGATTGTAACGAAGGCTTCACCAGGCAATTAAATCAAACAAAAGTCTATTAGCATCAATTTTTCTATCTTGAATCGTTATCTGTAATAAGTCAAATCCTATCGTCTATTAGAGAATGAATCTCAATACCGGAATAAACGAAGAAGATGAGAACAGAGAATGGCTCGAATCACTTGAATGGGTAATTAAAACCCATGGAAGAGAAGGCGCTATTCGCTTACTTCGACGACTGCAAAGTCATGCAGCAACACATGGAATTGAACTGCCTTATTCTGCAAATACTCCTTATATCAATACCATAAGCGCAAGGCAGCAACCACCATATCCGGGAAATCGTGAGATTGAAAGACGCATTAAAAGTATTATTCGCTGGAATGCTATGGCAATGGTTGTCAGGGCAAATAGAACTGAATCCGGAATTGGAGGACATATATCAACATATGCCTCAGCTGCAACCCTTTACGAAGTTGCATTCAATCATTTTTTTCAGGGAAGGGAATCCGAATCAGGCGGTGATTTTATATATTTCCAGGGCCACGCCTCACCGGGGATTTACGCACGTGCCTTTCTGGAAGGTAGAATCACAGAAGAACATCTCCTGAACTTTCGCCGGGAGCTTGCACCGGGGGGAGGTCTCAGCTCCTATCCCCACCCCTGGCTCATGGCTAATTTCTGGGAGTTCCCCACGGTGTCTATGGGACTGGGTCCTCTGATGGCCATATACCAGGCACGTTTCAACCGCTATATGGAAAACCGTGGAATGGTAGCGAAAACAGGACGTGTCTGGGCCTTTCTCGGTGACGGAGAGACCGACGAACCGGAAGCACTTGGTTCTATCAGTCTTGCGGGTCGCGAAAAATTAGATAATTTAACTTTTGTTATTAATGCAAACCTTCAACGACTGGATGGTCCGGTGCGGGGAAATGGAAAAATTATACAAGAATTGGAATCCTATTTCAGAGGAGCCGGTTGGAATGTTATTAAAGTTATCTGGAGCAGTGATTGGGATCCTTTACTGGAAAGAGATATAGATGGATTGCTGATTCAGCGTATGGAAGAGGCAGTCGATGGAGAGTATCAAAAATACAGTGTGGAGAGTGGTTCCTATATCCGGGAGAACTTCTTTAACAAGTATGAAGCCCTTGCAAAACTTGTCGAAAACATGTCTGACGATGAATTACGAAAGTTACGAAGAGGTGGACATGATCCTGAAAAGGTTTACACAGCATATCGCGCGGCAGTGGAACACAAAGGACAGCCAACGGTCATTATAGCGAAAACAGTAAAAGGTTATGGCATGGGCGAAAGCGGCGAAGGTAAAAATATCACCCACCAGCAAAAAAAACTCAATGAAGAAGAACTTCGCGCATTTCGTTCAAGATTCGGAATCCCCATTTCAGACGATGATATAGGAGATATACCTTTCTATAGACCATCTGAAGATAGTCCTGAGATTGAATATCTTCATGAAAGAAGAGCGGCGCTGGGTGGGTATTTGCCCGGACGAGTTGTAATGAATCAGGATCAATTACCCGATATACCTTCCACTATTTTTTCCGACTTTCACAAAGCGACTGATGGTAAGCCAGCTTCTACTACTATGGTGGTTGTTCGCTTACTTGGACATCTATTAAAAAGCCAGGATTTCGGCAAACGAATTGTTCCAATTATTCCCGATGAAGGCAGAACATTTGGAATGGAGGCGCTGTTTCGTCAGGTGGGCATATATGCGAGTACCGGACAAAAATATGAGCCGGTCGACAGTCATTCACTTCTATACTACAAAGAGGCTAAAGATGGACAAATCCTCGAAGAAGGGATAACCGAGTCAGGTTCCTTCGCCTCTTTTATTGCCGCCGGAACCGCTTATAATAATCTAAATATTCCCATGATTCCCTTTTTCCTATTTTATTCAATGTTCGGGTTCCAGAGAATCGGCGATCTGATATGGGCTGCAGCAGATATGCGAACCAGAGGTTTTATTTTTGGAGCGACCGCCGGAAAAACAACGCTTAATGGTGAAGGGCTTCAGCACCAGGACGGTCACAGTCCACTACTTGCCTATCCAAATCCAGGGGTAATTGTGTATGATCCGGCATTCGCTTATGAAGTAGCCGTAATCATCGAGAACGGGATTGAAAGAATGTACAAAAAGGATGAAAGTATAATGATTTATATGACAGTATACAATGAACCATATGAGATGCCGTCCATCCCGGAAAATCCGGATACAATCGATGGGATACTCAGGGGGATATATAAACTTAAAGAAGTCACAGGAATTAATACTGATATAATTGTAAAACTCCTTGGGAGTGGGTCGCTATTAAAGATTGTTGAAAAGGCGGCTGAAATTCTCCGGAGCAAATACGGTATTTCATCGGAAATATATAGCGTTACAAGTTATAAAAACCTGTACGTTGATTTTATAGAAACAGAACGCCACAATCTTATCAGGCCGGAAGATATAAAAAAACCATTCATCACACAGATTCTTGGCGAATCGGATTCGCCGGTAATCGCAGTAACAGATTACGTAAAAACATTACCGTTATCAATATCCCGAGCGATATCAGCACCATTCCATGCACTTGGAACCGATGGCTTTGGACGAAGTGATACAAGAGAAGCTTTACGAGATCATTTTGAAATAGATGAACGTTATGTTGTTTTATCTGCATTACGCCTTCTTATGGATTCAAATAAAATTGATTCGGAAGATTTCACAAAAGTTGTGGAAGAGCTTCAGATTGATTTAGATAAGAACAGTCCTTACAAAAGCTGATGACCATTTTCATTATTCCAGGAGTTCTAAATGAAAATCGATATTAAAATACCATCACTGGGTGAAAATATCACTGAGGGAACAGTAGGAACCGTATTTGTAAAACCTGGCGATACAATCCAGAAAGAACAGGCACTGTTTGAACTGGAGAGTGAAAAAGCTACTGCTGACATTCCCTCCCCCGGTTCCGGAAAAATAATATCATTATCTGTCTCCACCGGTGATACAATAACCATAGGACAGCTGGTAGGTACGATAGAGCAGGAAGAAGCATCAGCCCCTCTTCAAGATAAGAAACCATCGCCGGAAGAAGTTCCGGAAGATCATTCATCAACACAATTTGAGAGTAAATCTCTGGCTCAAAATACAGAAGATCAACAACCGGAATCCGGAGATACTGAACAGAGTAATCCAGTTGCCATTAATATAGAAGATAAAAAAACAGAATTACTTCATAAAGATAACAGCAAAACAATAATACCTGTCCCGGCTTCCCCCAGTATAAGAAGAATGGCTCGTGAACTCGGTGTAGATGTTCAACTAATTAAAGGCAGTGGTAAGAATGAGAGAATACTTGCAGAAGATATAAAGCAATATGTCAGAAGTGCAATAAACAATAAATCTCCGGGGATTACCGCAGCACTTCCGGACCTGTCTGTATATGGCGAAATTCGTCGTGAGAAGATGAGTGGGATCAGAAAATCGGTCAGTGAACATATTACTCACTCCTGGAATACAATACCCCATGTTACTCAATTTGACGAAGCTAATGTGACTCAACTGGAAAACTTTCGACAGACCTTAAAGAAAGATTCTGAATTCATTGATACGAAAGTCACGATTACAGGAATGGTCGTTCGCACAGTTGCAAGTGCATTAAAAAGTTTTTCTAAGTTTACGGCAGCAATAGATACAGATAAAAATGAAATCATTTATCGTGATTATATACATATAGGCATTGCCGTCAATACGGCGAAAGGACTCCTTGTTCCTGTAATCCGTAATGCCGACAAAAAAAATCTGAAAGAGATTTCAAATGATATTGTTGACGTCTCAGATCGAGCCAAATCAGGAAAACTCAGTATTGAAGAAATGAAGGGAAGCAGTTTCAGTATTTCGAATCTTGGAGCTCTTGGAACAACACATTTTACGCCAATTATAAACTACCCGGATTCTGCAATACTCGGAATTGGACGGTCTACAGTTCGAGCAGTTTATAAAAACGACATATTCACCCCTGAACTATTTATGCCTTTATCTCTTTCTTACGACCACAGACTTATCGATGGTGCCGATGCAGCAATATTTCTTAGATACATTGCCGAAGCTCTTGAAAATCCGTGGAAGATAATCTAACCTGATCTACGGTTGCAGGAAATCTATTTACCAGATAATAAAAGGAACCTCACAGGTAAGTGGGACTATTCCGCACGCCGGTAATCATATAAACACGAAACAATCGCCGGCAAGGATGATTGAAACTCATTGCAGTCTTCAAAAAATACAGTATTCATATTTACTGAAATCACCTCATTCATCGAGAGCACGCATTACAAGAGCCTCTGCCCCATCTCTTGATTTCGCAACAGCAAGGAATCTCTCCTTGTGACAGAACACAGCATCCGAGATACCCGTAATTTCAATAAATTCATCATCTCTAAGACCGGCCCATCTGGCAGGTAACTTTTTTCGAAGTTCAAAGCTTCCTTTTTCAACCGGCACACCGCGAACTCTCCAATCGCCCGTTGGTGACGGATAAAGAACATATAAAGCTTTTGTTTGATCGACAATTACATCCTGCCAGGGAACGTTTTTTTCAAGTACGATGTATGGAGAATCTTCAGAATCTCGAATGGATTGTTCAAGAATCTTACGAGCCTTTTCGCGGCCCCTGGTTCTACGAATCTCATTTTCCAGAACAGAAGAGGCAATTCCAAGAGCCTTCATAAATGATGATTGAAAATCAGGATTTCTGTCATCCCAGACCGGATTGAAAGATTCAACAACACGAGAAATTGTAAATGGACGAATATCACATTGATCATAGTCCAGTGTAAAACCGTTGTCATTCGCGTCAATTAGCTGAATCAGTTTATCATCTATTACCTGTGCGGCTTTCATACTTCCGGCAACTTTTTCACCATAATGTTTCCATACAAGTCCAGCGGATGCAAAAGGAATTCCATTGTCCCGATACCCCACACTCTCATTCTGATGGTGATCAAAATCTCCAGTCAGCGGATTATGTTTTCCACCCACATCAATTCTATAATCAGCGCGAGAAAGCTCCTGCTGGTCTCTTGTACGAATTAATTCAAAATCGGGATATAATATCTTCAATATGGCAACAGCAAATATATCATCAGCATGAAAAGCTCCATCGTGAACAGCAATAACAGTCTTACTCATGAAAGGATATGGATTTCAATAGTAAGATATTTCAAGTCTTTAATTTATTGTGCCTGGAAAAATAAAGAATGAATTACACGAAACAAACTTATTTAGCAATTTCAATTCTTTCAATCATGCTATATTCAATCATTATTTCCCCCGGTCTCACTTTTTATACTGTAACCACCTGGGAGTTCTTGTAGAGTTCCAGTGATTGTACTTCCATCAACAAGAAAACCTTTCTTTGCTTTCTTTTGTTTTCATCGCTGGATTTTAACGGTAAGTCTTTTACAAATTCTGAAGATTTTAATACCTCTTTTTACTTCATGTCTGTGTAATCTCCATTACCTCTTTTACTCTCTTACTCTTTTTTCAGAGGAGGGATTCAATTTTTTTACTTCAGATAGGTTCACCATTTTGAATGGATATACTTTCTCCCTTTTCTGAAGTAATGGAGTGATTGTGAATTACCTCTGTAAGAATTTCAATCCTATCTGTGCTTAATTTATTTTTCTTTAAACGGTCCTGCACTATTATTGACGTCGGCTTATAATTCTTTTTTTCTATTAATCCTTCCAGTTTATTAATATTCAATACAATCGGTCGTAATTCATTTCCGGTTTGGTCCATAGCGCCATGGACCAAACTGTGAATTAATTGCTTCTTATCCGCAGTCATTACCGGAAGACTCGAATACTCTCCGGAGGTGAGAATGATTCTTTCAGACATCATCAATTCCGGTGCCATACTTTGAACATTATGTATTGTCTGGATTGATAGTGTAAATACTTCCTGACCCGCCCCATAGATTCCGCCATTTTCTATTTCTATACTGCCTTCCACGACTTCTATTATTCTACTCTGCTTACCAACCTCCCCGATCGTAAAAATAGTACCGAGAATACGAATTAGTCCATCTCCTGTATGAATAAAATAATTTTCATCAGTGGATATTCTATCTATATCAAACAAAACCCATCCGTTCTTAAAATTGATTACAGTATTTTTCTTCGCATGTATGATTTCTAACTTACTATTCGAATCCATTGTTATTCGAATTTCTGCGAAATGTGGTTTCCATTCGAATCTGCATGTACCGTTGATGGATGCAACAATAATACTGCCTGCACTGGTTCTTGAATATTCACATTCTGGACTAAATTTAATATTATCGTGGGGGTTCAATAAAGATAATATATAATTCGGGCCTTTTGAAAAATATAGAAAACCTGAAAGAAATATTATGACTGTAGCAGCGATCGAAAATATTGCAGGGATATACTTTAATTTACTTATGGGTGGTTCAGGATCAGCTTCCCTGGTACTGTTCAAGAATGGCAGCTCTAGTTTATAAATAAAGTTTTGAACTTTGATATCATGCTGTATATTTTCTTTTATCAATGATATGAATGAAGAATCTTCCATGTTCTCAATTTCACTCAGTATCCACTTATAAGAATTATATTTTTCTTTTAAATCTTCTCTTTCGCTTAGTATTTTAAGAAGGCGTGACCGATCTTTCCCGGATGAGTTATCGGAAATGACTCTGGATACAATTTGTTCGAATTCTTTTTTCAGGTTATCACTCATTATTGAATTCGATCCCTGTTTCTTTCAGTTTAACTCGAATCAACTCCAATGCTTTTAGTAAACGCCTTTGAATTGTTCGATCAGATAAACCCGGTTCCTTTGATGTAACTTTAAATGTTAAGCCCTTCAATTTTTTTAATATAATGATAGTTCTCTCTGGTTCCGGCAACTCATCAATTATTTTGAGTATGGAATCATGAAGAATTTTTGATGTATCATCCAGCTCATGATTCCCATTACTTGTGGAGACATTGGATAGGATGTTAGTATCTACAAAATCAGTTTTTTTAAAACGATTTCTGAGATAATATTTATAGTAGGTATTTAAAGTAATTCTGTAAATCCAGGGTGAATGTGCAGTTCTTGATTCATCAAACGTATTTGTAGACCTGTAAATATTGTAGAATACTTCCTGTATCAGATCATCTGACAGATCAGGATCCCGAGTAAAACGCATTAAATTTCGAAATACAAACTTGCGTCGTGCTGCATATAAATCTTTAAATATTTTACGATTTATTTCGGTCATTGATTGTCAATATTCAAAACTCAGTTCTGAAGTTTTATATCCTGTATTGTCCTTATTTCGCCGCCATTTAGACATTTCATAATTACATGAATCCAATTTTATTGCAGTTCAGACATTGTCTCATTATCGGAAACCTGTAATATAGTGCTTTTTAAATTACAGTATGAAATATATAAGATCATAAATCTAAATTCAAAGTTGTAAGCTTCATATTGAATACATAATCATTTTGTAATGAGTAATCAGTGTGTTAATGATATCGTGCAGAGAATCATTTCAATTTAATCATTTTGAGTTTTGCACTGCTAAAAGTCGAAATTTTCCTTTTTTCCTTTACCGTATAACTACTCTTGCTAGAAAAAAACTTTCAAAAAAATAAATTTTCTGTTATCATTTAAATTAGAATTATGTCTCATAAGTGTCTGTTTCAACCATGGGCTACTTGACATAATATCTACCCTGCAAGGGTATTGAAAATCACAATTATTTGTTAAGATTATTCATCAGGAACAAGCATCCTGTAGAGGTCACTTCATGAAAGTTTTATTAATTGGTTCAGGCGGCAGAGAACATGCATTGTTCTGGAAACTCTCATCCAGCCCGAAGCTAACACAATTAAAGGTTTTTCCGGGAAATGGCGGATTTCCACAAGAGGCAATTATTGACATTCGCAAAGAATCCGGTGCAGCAGCAGGAGTAAGTGATCTTTCTCTTCTTGTTGAACATATTAAATCTAATAAGTATGATTTAGTGGTAGTTGG
>JBNKQE010000122.1:0-12454 GCA_050295715.1 Leptospirales bacterium | reverse complement strand
CTCGTAAAATCCTTGTATCCAGTCTTTATCAGGATGTCGTCATGGTGTGCTCTGCTAATATTGAACATACATCTTCAAGCATTACAGAGCTATATAATTAATCTGCAAGAACGGTCATATGGAACCGAAAGGAAACGGAAATTCTAATGGTAGAAGTTAATAAACCGCAAAAAACGGATTTGCCCGAAGAAACTGGAGCTTTCAAAGAGGAATCTGTTACAACTGTTAATGGAGCTCACACAACAACCGGTATTCGTCGCTGGAAAAGTCTGGGCAGCTGTCAGACCATTGAACCTGTAGAACTGGATCAACATGTTAATGAAATTATCAAACATGCATATACCGATTATCGTTTTTTCCCAATGCAGCCTGACTGGCAAATCTTGCAGATTATGGAAAATGCAAAAGGAAGAGAAGAGTTACAGGCTGATATTAATAGAATTAAGGAAAATATTCTGGATGACGCTTCCAGAGATAACCTGAATATCCGAACCAGACTGGGTAGTGATGTCCGACTGATTTCCCGTCTCGTGGCTGCTGTAGATTTATTTCACAGGGCAGTCCGGGAGACCGGTATTCAGGATCTACTAAAACGTCGTATCGTCATTGTAAAAGAAGAGAAGGGATCCTCCTGCATATACAGGTCGGAGGATGGGGACCGGGTGCTGACACATGTTGGATCGGGACCTGCATGGGAAGAGACTCCAACCATTTACATCGGAATGACTATTTTTGATGTTCTGGAAGAGGAGAGGAAGCAGGGCGAATCTCGGAGTTATTTCGAGATTTTTTGTCGCATTCTTGAAATTGAAGAGAGAGCGATTGAAACGGGTTACTACCATCTGGAAGAACTTCTACCCGAAGAGCTTCCGCTCCTGGATCGATTTGTTGAGGCTATAGATGATTTTGTTTCAATGGTTGTACCTGAACCATCGGAAGAAATCAAAGATCTCGCTTCCTCACGATTCTCTCCGCGGGACAGGGAGCAATTACTTCGCCTTCTTGATGCTCGAACCAGAGAGGATCCTCTCCATTTTGATTATGAAAAAAATGAGAGGGCCATTCAGATTCTTGAAGAGATGGCCAGTCGATTCAAAAGTCTCAGTGATTCTTATTCTATTCGCGAAGTTGTCCGAATCCTTGTTTCGGCATCCGGGCACGATATTCATGAGATTCGTAACAGGGCCAGTATCGCTCTGGAAAGGGTCTTTTCCCCAAAAGAGTATGAAGCACCTCTTGCAAGAAGATTTATCAATGTTCGTTCCAATGAAAAATTCAGTCTGGATTTTCGAATCGAAAATTCCGGAGCTGAATCAGGTTACTTCGTCAGGATCTATAACTCGGTATCTGCCGGTGAAATTTTCCTCAACCGTGATATTGACTTTAAGGATTATTCTCTTAAAAAAATAGAGGATAATGTCTGGTCTGCGGAACTAAGTTTTACCGATGTGGGACAGAAAGACTTCGTTGTATTTGAGCGCAATAAAGAGGGTTATGAGTGGCTGAATGATTATGAATACTCCGGCCGTGTAAATATAATGCCCGATATAAGCGGCGAAGTTGTTCTTGAAATATTTACGGATATACATGGTCATACAGGCGTCTACTGGAAGAGCGATACGGAGCATCCCGGTCTCGTTTATAATGAGAACGGACAGGTGATTCGTATTGGACGGTTTTCGGATGTCGCAGCACATCTTCCTGATATAAAACGCCGTTATATGGTATCCGTGATCTACCTTCTTGGAGTGCAGCCCAGAGGTAGCAATCGAGAGGACTGGGCACCCGGTGCGTCTTCTCCTTCCCCGTTTTCGCCCCTCAGTCTGACCAGGATTGAAGATTACCTGGGCGGCGAAGAAGAGTTCAGGCTGATGGTGGATGTTGCGCACTCTCTGGATATAAAAGTCATTGTCGATATAATCCCTCACCTGAACCGATACAGCAATGAGCTTCCGGATGATTGTGCCGTTCAGTGCTATGACGGAGGTGGAGGACTGGTCTACCGTGCTTCCACGGACGGCCGATATGGCTCGTGGAATGATGGAAGGCTGTACAACTACAGAATGTTTGAGGTCTGGGAGTGGCTGGCAGGATCGGTTGTCGCATTAATGGAACGCTTTGATCTGGACGGGATCCGTTTTGACTCTGCACATGCTGTTCCCATTATGATGAAGAAGAATAATTTCCCATATATTTACGACAACAAACGTGACCATGAGGAGATGGTAGAGGGGCGCATTGTTGTAAATGATATGGAATACGGCCATTTTATGACAACCGGATATTACGATGCAGCCTGTCGTGATATGATCGCAGTGCCAACTCATTATTTTTTGATGCTGCAGGTAGAGCGGACTCTTCGCAAGCTTAATAAGAACTACTTTATATACCTTGCTGAATGTTACTGGGGTCATGAGCGGTTTCTGGCTCGTAGCGGTGTTATCCCTTATAACTCGGCTCTGTTTAAGATAAGCGAGAATATTATACACGGAGAGAGTGATGTCCGTGAATTGTATCATGTTTATGACCACTATTTTCCTTCATCTCTACCGCCGGGGACGGCCATGCTCGGGATACTGGGAAACCACGATGAAAGACGAGGTCTCAATACGTTCGGTCACCGTGGTGTTAGGGCAGCAACTGCATTCACAATTTTTATGAGTGAAATTGTGATGGATTATGAAGGCAGTGCAGAAGGCGAGGGGTGGAAAGTATTTCTGGATAATATATATGTGAACTGGAATCAATTTGAATTTGCAGCACATAGAAGTCTGGATACCTTTTATCGCGAGTGGTACTCTTTTCACAGACGCGTCCGGGGCCCCGGTATTATGCTCTGGGCCGGAAATCATATGGTTGCTGCTGCGATCAAATTTTCCGGTGAGGATGCATGGGTCGGCGCCTTTAATTTTTCTGATTCGAATCAACATGTGGCGATTCAGTTTGATAACCCGGCTATTAATATACCGGATGATGCCTATTATATAGTAGAAGATCCTCTGTACTCGCCAATTACAACTCACTACAATTACTTCACGGGGCGAGAGCTCAAGAAATCCAAACTCAGCACAACTGTTCCCTATACGGACAGAGTGAAACTGTTATCCCTGAAGCGGATATCCGATCCCGAACAGTACTACTTCAAATTTCTTGCAGACTCATTCATCCGATTGAGCCAGCTTGGCGATTCGCATGCATTTCCTGCTAATTTTGCATATCGGCAAATTACGGCGCGTCTGGGGCGGTTTGATACATTTGAGAGCTTCACAAAGGAGAAGCTTTTACCGATGAAATCCGAACTCGATCAGGGAATGATCGAATTAGGAATGAAGCGGGCTCTCTTCCATGCATTCAAAAACGATGTGCAGACCGGCGATAGGCTTCTGGAGTATATGGACCAGCTCTCTGAAAATGCAAATCCCGAGATGGCTGCAATAGGCAGATCTCTGAAACTTCATAATGAGCGGGGTGCATTTGTATTTCTATCAGCAGAAGCCGAACCCTTCAGCCGCAGCGGCGGTCTCGGGAATGTCGTTTTTGAGCTTCCCAGGGAGATGGTTACTCTTGGAGAATCCGTGTATGTGATTACAGGATACTATCGAGAGGGTGACGACCGAGCAGTCGCAAAAATGAATGATGCTGTTAAAAAATACGGAGTCAAATACCTTGGATTTAATGTAAGATTCAAGATTCTTGATGCCGATTACGATGTAGGAGTTCACTCCTGTGAAATTGATGGCGTCACTTACTACCTTCTGGATCATCCGGAATTCTTTAATGGACTCTACTGGGGATTTACCGCTTCAGAGAAGCTGCGCAAGCGTATCGCTTTTGCGCGGGCGAGTGCTGAACTGATCTGTACACTGGGGCTCAAGCCGCATTTTGTTTTTACAAATGACGCTTATACAGGATTGTTCAGCGGTATCGTAAGAAGCGATCCACTCTATTATAACAATGTAAATTTTTCCAGATCAACATTTTTGCATATGATACACAATGGCGGCTGGCAGTATTTTGATGCTTATGATCGCTGGGAAAATGGATTTGATCTATTCAGTCTTTTTAATACTCCGGACTGGAAGGCAGGAGAGTTCTCGGACCCTGTTCACTGGCAGCGGTTGAATTGTATGGCTACAGGAATTCGTTTTGCGGACCGCGTTGTTACTGTGAGTCCATCCTATGCAAGTCAGATTGAGCATGCCTGCGACGGTCTTGAACATATCCTTCACAATGTAATTGGTATATCCAATGCTATAGCATCAGATTTGCTGGATAGAATTTATTCCACTTATGAGAAGTCTGATTTCGTATGGCGTAATTATGCTCCAGTCATGGATAAGATCAAAAATGATACGGTGTTGCGGGAAAAAGTGAAGAAACTCTATCCGGAGATTCTTGACGGCATGGATCCCGTTAAGTTGATTCGCAATACTGAAAAGAGAAACGGAGCTTTGAGGTTGCTCAATAAACTGATGATTCAGCATGAGAGAGGATTCGATATCGATCCTGATAGAATTCTGCTAACAATGATACATCGAATTACGGAACAGAAGGGATTTCAGCTCCTGCTGGAGGCCTCGGAGCGAATTTTTCGGGATATGGGTGCTCAGGCAATTATTGGCGGTGCCGTATCGTCAGGAGATAAGAAGGGTGAGGAGATTGCGCATGGTCTCTGGCTTCTTTCCACTCACTTCCCGAATCAGGTATCGGTAAATTTTGGATTCCAGGAGGTGGCCATTCCACTGCTGTCCTGTGATCTATTTTTGATGCCATCCATGAATGAGCCCGGTGGTATTGCACAACTGGAAGCGTTTGCTACAGGAGCACTTGTTGTCGCGCGAGCCACAGGGGGATTGCGCGATACGGTCGCTCCTCTTTTTATTGATGGTAAAGATGTATCGGGAAATGGTTTTCTGTTTTCGGATTATAATTCAGGAGCCTTTCTTGATGCAATGAACAGGGCAATTGGCTTTTTAAGAGATAGTTCATCGGAAGTTATTTTTCAGGCAAGGGACAATGCTAATAAGTCCGTATACTACTGGGATGTCCCGGCCAGGAAGTATGTAGAGGAATTGTATTCTATTAAAGAAATTGTTCGATTGCTTGATTGATCAGTTCCATTATTGAAAACAGGGGAAGCCCGGGCGGTACATGGTTGCGATTTAGATCAAAAAAAATATTCGATAAAAGCAAAAAGGGTGAGATTGCTCGGTATGAATCCATCGCTGTTAAACCGGGTGTGGATTATCCTCTCGGTGCGACATTCGATGGGGAGGGCGTAAATTTTGCAATATTTTCGGAACATGCAACCGGTGTAGAGCTCTGCCTTTTTAGATCACGAGATGATAGCCATGAATCGCATCGGATAAAATTGACAGATCGTACCGGCTTTGTCTGGCATTGCTATCTGCCCGGTCTGATGCCCGGGGCCCTGTACGGATACCGGATTTATGGGCCCTTTGATCCTGAAGCCGGTCATCGTTTTAATCCTTCAAAAATACTTCTTGATCCTTATGCACGTATCGTATCCAGACAACCTCAAATCTGCCACGCTATACACGGGGAGAAGCTTTCAGAACTGGATGAAGTTGAAGCCATAACGGATGATAGTGCTCCGTTCGCCGCGCTGGCAGAAGTGTCGGGCAACGAGAGTTTTAACTGGGGAGGGGTCGAGAAACCGGGGCTCCATCCACGCGATATGGTAATCATGGAAACGCATGTTCGGGGTTTTACAATCCTCAACCCGGAAGTACCCTCTGACCTGCGGGGAACCTATGCAGGCTTTTCAAGCCGGCCTGTCATTGAATACCTGAAAAACCTGGGTGTCACATGTGTGGAGTTCCTGCCGGTACAGAATCGTATGGATGAACCATACATTGTTGAACAGAAACGAACAAATTACTGGGGTTATAATACGTTATCATTTTTTATGCCCGAACCTCGTTATGCAAAGGATAAAAGTCCGAGGGGAGTCATTCGAGAATTTAAGGAGATGGTTAAGACGCTGCACCAGAATGGAATAGAAGTTATTCTGGATGTTGTCTACAACCATACGGCAGAGGGTGGTGAAGGCGGCCCCTGTCTATCATTTCGTGGTATTGATAATGCTGTATATTACAGACTGGATTCTGAGAATAAGAGTGCCTTTCTTAATTGGTCGGGCTGCGGTAATTCATTCAATTCAAGTCACCCCGTCGTAATGCAGTTAATTCTGGATAGTCTACGATTCTGGGTAACTGAGTTCCAAATTGATGGATTTCGTTTCGATCTTGCAGTCTCCCTCGGTCGAGAAGAGGTTGATTTCGCTCAGAATGGAGTCTTCCTATCTGCCGTATACCAGGATCCGGTATTGAAGAATGTAAAACTAATTGCAGAGCCCTGGGATCTTGGCCCGGAGGGCTATCGTCCGGGGAATTTCCCGGTGAACTGGAAAGAGTGGAATGGGAAATACCGGGATTGTATGCGAAAGGTTTGGAAGGGTGACAGGGCTCAAATGTCCGAATTTGCCACTCGTTTTTCAGGTTCCAGCGATCTTTATAGAATTAGCGGCAGGTCACCCGGTGACAGTATAAATTTTATTACAGCCCATGACGGTTTTTCTCTGTATGATCTTGTAAGTTATAATAAAAAACATAACGAAGGAAACGGTGAAGATAACAGGGATGGAGATAATCATAATTTAAGCTGGAATTCAGGCGTGGAAGGGCATTCGGAAGATCCTGAACTCGTGAGTCTTCGATTTAGAAGGATGAGGAACATGATGGCAACACTTTTGCTGTCACAGGGAATTCCGATGTTTCCGGCCGGAGACGAGAGAGGACGTACTCAGAATGGAAATAATAATGCTTACTGTCATGATAATGAGGTAAGCTGGATTTCCTGGGAGACGACACCACATACAAAGAATTTCCAGGAATTCGTAAGGAATCTGATTACAGTAAGAAAGGAAAACCGAATATTCGCACGAAATAAATTTTATAGCGAAGAGGAAAATAGCGAGAGAGAAATTATCTGGCTTCATCCGGAAGGGCGGGAGATTACATCCTCCGAATGGCTGGCAGGCGGTCCGCCAGGGCTTGGAATTTATATCCCCCGGAGCGGTTTCAAAGAAAAGGGAGCGAGAGGGGAGGAGCTGGAGTATTTTTCAGCATTGTTGTTTATCAATCCTTCGATGAAAGATATCAAATTTCAGATTCCGGATTTTTTAATGGAAAAATGGCAGAGAATTTTTGATACAAGGTTGCAGTTTTTCGATGAAAAACCGGTCATTGTTGAACATATGAAATTTTATCACATGATCAACCAGTCCATGGCTCTATTCAGAGTTGCTCGTTGAGACCATTACAATGAGACCATTACAAAGAAATCTTCCATACTCCGACAGTTATATAGATGTGCAGGGAAACGAGGTAGCTATAAGCGATAGTTCCAGGGAAACCCTGGAGAGACTCCTGGATATTGAACATGCAAATACAGGCCGCTCACCGGTACATGCTTTTTGTGAAAGCGAAATAGTCAGGCAGATACCGCTTCACTATTCTGACCTGGAAGCTGGAACCAGGGTTCAGGTTTCGGTTGAAGATGAAGAGGGATCCAGGCAATCCTACAGCATAGAACTATGCCTGAACGAAGACAGACAGATTTACCTGCCCTTTCCCGGGAGCGCTGCAATTGGTTATTATACTCTGCAGCTTCCTGAAATTTCTGACGATGAGAGTCTTATTATAATTTATCCTGTATCGTGTTACAGGCCGAATTCCAGAGAAAGATATGTTGGTCTTTCCGTGCAGCTTTATGCAATTCTTTCCGATCGTTCCATGGGAATTGGGGATTTTGGAGATATTTACAGACTGATTGATTACTGTGTGGAGAATGATCTCCATGTAATCGGTGTCAATCCGGTTCATGCGCTCTTTCCGGGGAATAAGGATCAGATCAGTCCCTATTACCCCTCACATCGCGCTTATCTAAACTGGATGTATATTGCCCCTGATTTACTTCCGGACTGGAAAGAAGAGTATCGCAAAATCTGTCCGGAGGATCGAAAACCGGGAGAACGGATTAATTACGAAAGACTCGTCAAAGACCGCATTCGAATTCTCGAGGTTCTATTTGCATCCTTTCTTGAAAAAGAAAAAACCGGAAATACGGATATATTCAAGGAGTTTCAGTCATTTGTTGAGAGGGAGGGGAGTTCCCTGGAAAACCTTGCTCTGTTTGATGTTGTCTATGAGAAGGCAATGGCTGCAAATCAGAATCCTGACATCCTTCTAAATGATCTTGCCGATTCGGATCAAAAAAAAGAGTATATTGAAGAACATTGCGAAAGGATTCAGTTTTTTCAGTTTTTACAGTGGAGTGCGCGAAAGCAACTCGATGAATTAACGGTGTACGGAAGAGAACATCGCGTCTCGATTTATCTGGATCTTGCTGTGGGAGCTGCACCGTGCAGTGCAGAGTGTTTCAGTAATCCTGAATATTATGCAAAGGAAGCGAGAATTGGTGCTCCTCCGGATCCTTTTGCCCCTGGAGGACAGAACTGGGGGCTCATCCCCTTTCATCCGGAGGCCATCCGTGATCATTTCTATACCCCGTTTATAAAGCTTATCAGGAGTTCCATGACAGGCGGAGGCATCATTCGAATGGATCATATTATGGGGCTCTATCGGCTCTACTGGGTAACAGGACCGGGTGATGGAGGATATGTCTTCTATAATATGAATGAGCTAATGGGTATAGTAGCACTGGAAAGCCAGAGAAACGAGTGCATGGTCATTGGAGAAGATCTGGGAACAGTTCATCCCGATGTCCGATCGAAGATGGGCGAACTCGGCATTCTATCCTGGAAAGTGCTCTATTTTGAAAAAGATGGAATCTTTTTTAGAGACCCGGCTGTTTACGGGGATTGCAGCGTTGCAACAGTTAATACGCATGATCTTTGCACACTCAGAGGTTTCTGGGAAGGTGTAGATTTGAATCTACGAAAAGAACTGGGAACCCTGAGCGAAGAAAAGTTCAATGAATCACAGCAGGAGAGAGCGAGGGATAAAGAGTCTCTTGTCGGGATATTAAAATGGAAGGGACTGATTGGAGAAGAGTCCAGTGTTTCCGGCATGGAAATAAATGAACTGATTCAGGCTGTGCACCGGATGATAGCCGCCTCCTCCAGCCGTGTTGTCCTATTTTCATTGCATGATGTTCTCGGTGATTCACGTCAGCCCAATGTTCCAGGGACTGTCAGTGAATATCCAAATTGGTCCATAACATATCCTTTAAGTATAGAAGACTTTCCATCAATAAATTACTGATATTTGTGCTTTTCTTTTAAGCAAAAGGCAGAAAGTGAATTCATGAATACCTATCATTTTACTGTTACAATACTTTGTATACAGTTCTATCCCGTACTTTTTCATTCCGATTAAAAAAAACTGGACGCACGCTTTGGATTCAAAAATCGTATGCCCAGAAACCGGAGTCTTCGATTTTTTGGAGATTTGCTGGAATGGGACTCCTGTAACCGGCCAAAGACTCAGAAAAGAAAGGTTTCCGGGGATAATAGAAGTTTGTCCCTTGATGTCCTGGGATGGTTTTCGCTCGAAGGCTTTACTGCACAGGGACCTGAAAGACTCTAAACATACGGTGGAAGACCGTTATGACTATTCCATACGCGAACGGCAATCATGCGGTGCCATTCGGGAATCAATGAAAGGAAGTGTAAACACGTTATGCATAAGAATCCGTTAATTCAGTTTATCCAGGACAAGGTCAATGAGACACCGGTAGAAAGTAAAACCGGCCCGGTAATCACTATCTCTCGTGACTTCGGCTGTCCGGGAGACAGGCTGGGTCATCATATCGCTGAAGTTCTTGAAGCCAGAAACAAATCAGGAAAGGAACCATGGAAGACTCTCGGGAAAGAGATAATCTATGAAGCGGCGCAAGAGATCAATATGTCTGCGGAACTTGTTGAAAAAATTACCAACAAAAAAGAGCACAGTATTTTTACCGACCTCTTTTCTGCATTTTCTGATCATTATACTCCCAATGACCTGGAAGTGAAAAGAGTTGTTGCCGGTGTAATTCGAGCAATGGCTCTAAAAGGACATGTTATTCTGATCGGTCGTGGATCTGTTGCACTTACTCAGGATATTAAAGATTCAATCAATATTCATCTTTATGCGTCAACAAAGTGGCGTGTCGCAAGAACAATGGAGAGATTTTCTCTCAAAAGCGAAGAAGAGGCACGGAAGAAACTCGAGCAGATTGATTTCGAAAGAACATATCTTCGAAATTTCTATGCGGGTAGAACAATTGATCAGAGTTACTATGATGTAACATTTAATGCGGAGACATTCTCAATAGAGGATATGGCTGAGTCGGTCATGGCAGTCATGGAACGTCGCGGGTATATCTAACCATTAGATTATGACCGGTGCATATCCTGTACCGGTCCATCTCTCCCGCAGTATCCAATACCGGGATATCCGAAATTTCTTTCTTATCTAAACGCCATGAGCGGCGATTGCATTTTAGATACCGAAAATTGTAGTCTGTGATCTCGCTTGAGTTGTTTTCCTGTTTACTCTGATACTATCCAATAAAAATCAATCTCCGATTTAATTTGGGCACCTCAATGCAACCTGAGAGACTCCGGTCAGGTCACAAATTTCTGAGGACGTTCCCCGCAGCGGGTTTCCTCTACTTCAATGAATTATTTCAAGCAGGTTCCATGACTGGGAAATGAGTAAGTCCGAATTTCAAAATAGAACCGTTTCAGAATAAATTCATTGCTTAAAATCAAATAAGGTGAAGCATCAACAGAGATGATAGAACTAGAGAGCGTAACAAAGCGATATGGTGAATTTACTGCGGTAGACCATCTGAGTCTCAAGGTAAATGAGGAGAGTGGGATTACAGCTTTGCTTGGTCCCAATGGAGCCGGGAAGAGTACCACAATGCGTATGATGACAGGATATCTTCAGCCGGCAAGCGGGAGAGTGAAGATAAACGGTCACGAGACATCAGACCCTACAAAACTGAGGTCCATTCGTGAACAGGTCGGATATCTTCCGGAAACCTCACCACTCTATCCTGAAATGCTTGTTTCCGAATATCTTGATTTTATGGCAAAAGTAAGAGGGATGAAGAATGGTTCCGCTGCTGCAGCTGTTTCGAGAATGGTCGAAGCGCTGGAACTTGGATCTCACCTCTACTCTCCTGTGGGGATTCTATCCCGGGGGTTTCGGCAGAGAGTGGCGATTGCGGGTACACTAATTCATAATCCAGGTGTAATCATTCTGGATGAGCCAACTTCCGGACTTGATCCAAACCAGATCTCACATATTCGAAAAATCATTCGTGAACTGGGTGAGGGCAGGACCTTGATCCTTTCCACGCATATTCTTCAAGAGGCTGAAGATATGTGTTCTCGTGTCGTAATTATGAGTCGTGGACGTATTGTAGCTGACGAGAATTTAAGCGTGCTGCGCGGATCAATGACGTGCCGTGTGACGGCACGTGGCGAAGGGATTGCTGATGCCCTTGCGAAAATGGATATTGTGGACTCCGTGAAAGAGCAGCCGGCCTCATCGCAACCGGATGGATTTATCTCTTATGATTGCAAGCTTCATGAAGACATTCCTCAAAAACTTTTTGAAAATGTGGCAGGCAGTGGATGGGAAGTAAGAGAGTTTCGACCTGTATCCAGATCTTTGCAGGATATATTCGAAGAATTAACAATCTGACTTATCACTACTAACTTATGCTTATACAATGGAGGCAAGCGCTATGAATGGTGCTCTGCAAATTTATAAACGAGAATTATCCAACTACTTTAATACTCCTATAGGTTATGTTTTCATGACGGGAACGTTATTTTTTAATTTCCTTTTTTTCTTTCTGGGGATTTTCGATATAGTCCCGGCATTCTGGGAAGCGAGAGCGGCTTCGCTTCGAGGTTATATGAATCTTCTGCCTGTTTCGTTTCTGCTCATTGTCCCGGCCGTAAGTATGAGGATCTGGTCCGAAGAGAGAAAGCTTGGAACCTACGAGCTATTAATGACTCTTCCCGTCAGTGATTTCGAACTTGTAATAGGGAAACTGGGAGCCGCATGGACTTTTATCTCCGGGCTTATCTTCGCCTCCATACCTCTGGCTCTGAGTATTGCAATAATGGGTGAACTGGATGGCGGAACGACAGTGGCAATGTATACCGGATCCTTCCTTATGATCGGGGCCTATGTAAGCATGGGAATGGTGGTTTCAGCATTAAGCCGCGAACAGGTTGTTTCTTTTGTCGTGATATTCTTTCTGAGTCTGTTTATGTTTCTGAGTAACTATTACGTAATAAGCAGGCATCTGCCATCCGATTTAAGCTACCTTGTCGGATTCTTCTCTTTGAGTTATCATTTTTCTTCATTTGCCAGAGGCAGTCTGAGCGCGGGAGATATTGTTT
>JBNKQE010000121.1:0-12502 GCA_050295715.1 Leptospirales bacterium | reverse complement strand
GACCGGTGATGGAGTAAATGATGCACCGGCATTGAAGGCTGCCGATGTGGGAATAGCCATGGGGAAAGATGGAACAGATGTTGCCAGAGAGTCGGCCCAGATAATTCTGCTTGATGATAATTTTGCTTCAATTGTATCGGGAATTGAAGAGGGAAGAACAGTTTTCGCCAACATAAAGAAATTTACCAATTATGTCCTTGTCAGCAATGGGCCTGAAATACTGCCCTATCTGATCTATGTATTATTTCCCGTCCCTCTCGCATTGAATGTAATTCAAATTTTATCGATTGATCTTGGAACGGATATAATACCATCCATGGCGCTTGGACAGGAACCTCCCAATCCGGATGTAATGAACCATCCCCCCAGAGATAAAAGTATGGGATTACTTACTCTCCCACTAATTTCGCACAGCTATCTATTTCTGGGATTGATAGAAGGAGGATGGTCTTTATTTCTGTTCTTTCTGGTTCTAACTAACGGAGGTTGGACCTATGGTGAAGAGTTGAGCACATCCGATCCTTTATTGAAGTCTGCGATGGGTGTTGCTCTGTCAACAATCCTGTTAATGCAGATTGGAAACCTTCTGGGCAGAAGATTTAAATACCGATCCGGAATTGATATGGGATTGCTGCGAAATAAATTGATACTGCCGGCTATTTTGATTCAGGTAATCTTTTCATGGGGCGTTATCTACTGGCCTCCCTTAAATACAATTCTCAGTACCGCTCCTGTTAATGTAGAAATCTACTACCTCTCCTGGTTGGGTGTTCTTTTAATATACGGTTCTGATTATATTCGAAAGAAAATAATGATAAAACTAAAATACATAAACGATAATACAGATCGAATTACTTCTGTTCAAGGATAATATTATGTTTCAACCGCGGCAATATTTCAGAGATATTCGATCCAGCATACTATCAGACACCAGACCTGATTATATACAAAATAGACAGACAGGCAGAATCACAGAAGGGCAGCATTTGAGTCATATTATCCCGGAATCGAAAATATTTCTCACGATGGTTCGCCAAACACTGATCGAGCCTATCCTTCCGGGAATGTATGCCACAGGTTCGGGGGATATCTACTATCATGAGATTGTTGACGAAAACGCTGATTTTATTTACTGGCCACTGCGGAATGAAAATCTATTCTCCGAATCCAATGATTCGAAGGGAGAGGGAGAACAGAAGACTCATTATGACCTTATCGTTTACAACAAAATGTTCTATCCAGTATTCTCACAGAGCGGACAGGATCATTTTTTAATACCTTCAGTTCGGTTTCTGGCCACAGCCAGCTCCGCATTCTCAAAATCTGAAGTCGAAAAATTCATGAACACCTTGCTGCCCCTCAGACGTTTTAACTATTCCTATTTATACTCTTCTGAAAGCTCGGGACTGACCGCTGGCAGTGGAATTCAGGACGATCACTGGTCAGCAGAAATAACAGTAACTCCATCTATTCGAACAGCATATTTTTTTGAATACGGGGATGGTGAATTTACACTGGAAGACCTGGATATAACATATATTCTTCTTCGCCACTTCGAATGGCCTGATATTGTAATACTATTAAACGAAGGAAAAATTCTAATTAAGGAGTATGAGAAAATCATTCTTGATGGAGAGTTAAAAGGACTGCGCTGCAACCTGAGAATCCACAATGTAAAAGAGGATGTCCTCTTTCTCTTTTCAGATTTGTTCTTAAACTCCGTTTTAACCGAGAATGCCACTGTTGACTTCTCTTACGATACGGGATTTCTTCATGAATACCCTGAGGAGAGCGCGTCAGCAGAGTTGCCAATATAATGGACAGGATTACAATTCTCACTCATTCAGGTTCTTCGCAATAATATTTGTTGGGATTCCATCGATGCTTACAGTATTGTTCTTTTTCCAGTATTCATGAATTTCATTTACGGAGCGTTTCTCTGTCCATTCAACAAGAGTTTTTCTCTCTTCAACATATTCGAATCTGGGAACTCCAAACCCACAGGATGTCTGCAACGACTCTATGCTTAAATCAAAGATCTGTCTCGCTCCTGAAAAATCCGGAAATAATCCGACAAGATTCTGCCAGTCCCTATCCGAATGATGGATTACTTCCGCCTTACCGTAAAGCCTGAGAATTAAAGGTTTTTCATCAAATGAACAGAACATTATTGTCATGCGACCATCATCCTGTACATGCGCGGAAGTTTCATTACCGCTTCCCGTCATATTCATCCAGACAACTCTCTTTTTGTTCAGAACACGAAAAGAATCCATTCCTTTGGGAGAGAGACTGATGCGGCTATCGGCCGTTGCAGTTCCTACAAAAAATATCTTCTGGTACCCGATGAATTCTATCAGTTCATCTGTAAGTTCATATAATAATTTACCCATTTGAACGCCCTCTCCTGCACCGGTAGCCTCAAATCAATATATCATGACTGCGACACTCAACTGCTGTATTTATAATAACTGATTGTCCCTATTATAAGTACAATGTCAAATGATTGTATTATTCATGATTTTCTGATAAGAGTGCATTTTCGATAACAAGATCTACAAAATAACTCTACATATATATGGACAGTATCTCGATAAAAGACACCCGGTAATTTATTGAAAATATTCTAAGTATCCGGGTATATGTCGGTGTTTCACTCATTATCAATGCGAGCAATCGGATCATACAATTATTACTATGAATCAAACTTCAATAAAATCAGATCTGCCTCTCTCTCTTTCATGTTTGACTCGTTTGTCCAGAATTTTGCTTTTGCGTCTTTAATTTTGAAAATAGCAAGGAGTGAATCATCCCGAATTTCACCATATGAGAGTAACCAGGGTCGGTCTTTGATCAATTCCCGTTTTAGCCCGGAATCTTCCAGAAACTCAATTTTTCCATTCACGCGCATCATTGTCCCTACCGGTTCTGGATGGGGTGAGTAAAATGCGATCTCTATTACAGGATTCTCCTGTAGTTGCCTGTAAAGATCTTTTGTCTTCGCCGTATGAAAATAAAGACCAGAATCATCTGCTCTCCACATGAGCACACCCCTGACATAGGGTATATTATTTTCTGATGTAGCAAGAAATCCGGCCTGAACCTCTCTTGCAAAATTCAGTGCTCTGTCTCTGGCTGAGTCACTCGTTTGACTGTTCATTACAGTACTCTCCTCTCAATGAATCAGTTGAGTCTATCATGTATGGAGCGATAATGCTTTCAAAGAATCAGGAAATGTTTTTAAAAAATTCTGATTAACGAATCACGCTGTTGAGCAAACAAAGGAATACCCGTATGTAATTTCATGAAATCCTACTTGCGCCAAATTGAACGCTTTTGTTGCTTTTTACACTAAATCAGCTACAGGTTTCCCTTCAAGAGGTGGTTGTGGTCTATGTTTGGAGTATCCTTGTTAGTTTTCTCTCTCTTGAGTCGAGTAAGATCGAGTAAAAGGTCAATGGATTCCATGCTCTATTCCCAAAATAGGGATTAGTTCCACCATTTTCCAGAGAGATCACACCCATATCAACAAGCATCAGAAAAACAAAAATATAACAACGGGAAAAACCCGTGGCATTCGAAATACTCGAAAGACGAGCCCAGTCCCTCTCATCAGGATAAAAATTAACCCGACGAAGATCCTGCCCCTCGGCCTGGTACTCTTTCTTCCACTTCCGTGCCTTTAGAAAACTCAACTTGTATTCAAGTAGAGAATCATCCAGCAAGCGCTGCAAATAAAAAGAGAGAGGAAGATTCCTTACTTTCCTGAAGCTATTGAAAAACCGTTCGTGGTAGGAACCTGGAATCAGCAGGGTCGAACGGGAGCTTGAAAAGGGCTCGCCAATCACTCGAATTTGTTCTCTCATACAAAAGCAGTGTATAAAAAATTCAGAAATTCCCGGAAAATCCCAAAAAACTCGGCCGGGCAGAGAGGTTTGAATTATTCCAGGAAGATATCCTAAACACCATGGCTCTTTTTATAATCGGAAGGAGAAACATTGTATGATTTTCGAAATGAACTGGAGAAGTGAGCACTGCTTGAAAAGCCGCACTTAAGAGCTATCTCTGTTAAACTCAAATCTTCCGACAGAAGAAGTCTTCGAGCTCGATCGAGACGAATCATTAACAAATACTGGTGAGGTGTCTCACCGGTCTCCTGCTTGAACATTTCAATAAAATGCGACTCGGAAAGGCCCAACCAGTTTGATAGACTCTTTAACCCAGGACTCTTTTCCATATTCGCATAGAGCCAGTCGATTGCCTGATTGACTCTGAAATTAACGCTGATCCTCTGTAACGAAGGATGATCGCTCCGGGGGCTGATCTCCCGCTGCATGCGAATCAATGCATGAGCTATCTGAATAGAGAGGCTCTCGAGCAGGCGCTTTCTGGCCGGCAAAGTGGATCTGGTCTCTTCCATGAAAAGTTGAAGTAGTGGTAGCAGAGTTTCCGGAGTCCGGTAATAAGCGGCTTGTGGCAAATCGATCAGTCCACTCCCATATTCTCGCAACTCTCTTTCCAGGAGATCGGCATCCACAAATAGTGCAATGAACCGGGAGGGATGATCACTCTTAAGTTCCTGGTGGGGAATTCCAGGAGCAAGATAAAATGTATGATTTGCAGTAGAGTGGATCTGCTCCCCGTCCAGTTCAATGATGCCCCGATCGTCAAAATTTAAAACATACATGCAGGAAGGATGAGTATGGCCCTTTATGGTCGAATAACCACACTGCCCTCCCACAGGCATGAAAGCAGCCATTCGGTCGGAGAGATAGGATTCTACAAATTGTAGATCATCATCTGTAACTGCTCCGACCAGTTTTTCCAATCGTTTCCGGTCGGCTCTATCCAGATCATAGTGCATAAATAAGATACGAAATCTATTCAGCGATGAGTCCAGCTAAAAAAAATATCCGCACCTCCTGATCAAAATCAGATCTAATGCACAAAAATAAGAGAGCAATCACAGTATCATGATTATTATGCATACGGGCAACCAGGAAGATTGAGAATCTGTATTACAGAACGAAAGAAAGTTCTTGCCCCATTGCCCCGAAATTTTTTCTTATTCTCAAGCGCTCATTCTGTTAAGCACTATGTAGTTCAGACCGTGCTGCGTTTCATTATAGAATAACGGGTTTAAAAATGTCCGGTCATAACAGCAATTTTGTTGTTTATTTACTGGAGTCACTCAACCCCAAAAATAGTAGAGGATCCTATGCCCGATTACCGTTCCTGGACAACCACCAAAGGCCGAAATATGGCCGGAGCCCGTTCTCTCTGGCGTGCTACAGGCATGAAAGACGAAGATTTTAACAAACCAATCATTGCTGTTGTGAACTCATTTACCCAGTTCGTCCCCGGTCATGTTCACCTCAAAGATATCGGACAGCTTGTGGCTCGTGAAATTGAAAAAGCAGGTGGAGTCGCAAAAGAGATGAACACCATTGCCATCGATGATGGTATTGCGATGGGTCATGATGGTATGCTCTACTCACTTCCATCCCGCGAACTTATCGCAGATTCGGTGGAATATATGGTCAATGCCCATCAGGCCGATGCCCTTGTCTGTATATCCAATTGTGATAAAGTAACACCGGGTATGCTTATGGCCGCCCTCCGTCTGAATATTCCAGCCATTTTTGTCTCTGGTGGACCAATGGAGTCGGGAAAGGCTCTAATCGACGGTAAAAATCTAAAGCTCGATCTCATCGATACAATGATTGCTGCCGGGAATCCCGATCAGAGTGACGAAGCTGTTCTGGAGATGGAACGATCATCCTGCCCTACTTGTGGTTCATGTTCAGGTATGTTTACTGCCAACTCCATGAACTGTCTCACCGAGGCGCTCGGTCTTTCTCTGCCGGGCAACGGTACAATTGTAGCCACACACTCTGATCGCGAGGAACTCTTTCTGGAAGCGGGAAGACATATTGTTGAAATTACGAAGAGATACTACGAAGGAAACGACACCTCGGTTCTACCACGCTCCATTGCTACTATTTCAGCATTCGAAAATGCTATGAGTCTTGATATTGCCATGGGTGGTTCCACAAATACAGTACTCCACCTGCTGGCCGCTGCTCGCGAGGGAGAAGTAGACTTCTCTATGAAAGATATTGATCGACTCTCTCGCCGTGTTCCCAACCTGTGCAAGGTGGCTCCCTCCACTCAGGAATTTCACATGGAAGATGTGAACCGGGCCGGTGGCGTTCCTGGAATCCTCGGCGAACTGTCCAGAGGAGATCTGTTGAAGCTGGATGTACCCACCGTATACAGCAAAACAATGGGTGATGCACTGGAGACCTACGATGTTCGCCGCTCCAGCGACAAAAAGGCAATCGAAAGATTCACTGCCGCACCTGGAAATGTTCCAACAATTATTCCATTCTCTCAAAGTAAAAGATGGGATCCGGACCTGGATCGTGAAAAAGGGTGTATTCGCGATATTGAACATGCTTATTCGAAAGACGGGGGACTTGCCGTTCTATACGGAAACCTGGCAGAAGATGGATGTGTTGTAAAAACTGCCGGAGTAGACGCATCTATTCTGAAGTTTACAGGACCCGCTCGAATTTTCGAATCCCAGGATGCTGCTGTAACCGGTATTCTGAACGATAAGATCAAAGCTGGAGATGTTGTTATTATCCGCTACGAAGGTCCCAAAGGTGGTCCCGGAATGCAGGAGATGCTCTACCCCACTTCTTACTTAAAGTCAAAAGGGCTGGGTAAAGAGTGTGCCCTTATTACTGACGGAAGATTCTCCGGTGGGACATCCGGACTCTCTATTGGACATGCGTCTCCAGAGGCAGCCCAGGGCGGAAATATCGGACTTGTGGAGGAAGGTGATTCGATCGAAATAGATATCCCGAATCGAACTATTCGTATCTCCATAAGTGATGAAGATCTTGCGAAAAGACGCGATGCAATGAATGCAAAGGGAGCTTCTGCCTGGAAACCGATTGAAAGAGATCGCAAGGTATCCCCTGCCCTTCGCGCCTACGCCGCCATGGCTACATCAGCAGCCAACGGTGGAGTTCGCGATGTAAGCCAGGTGGAGAAATAAAAATTACGATACAACCACTAAAATTATCGTAGCTACTCACCACGTATTATGTGATTGATAAATTGCCAGGCTCAGAAATATTTTCAGCCTGGTTATTTTCAGCTAAGGATTATTTAGTTAAACAAATCAACAATTGTATCGAATCAATAACCATATACCAGCCCAATTAATTTCTCAGTGAATCTGCTGTACAGCTACTATATCACCTGAATAGTTCCACCGGTAAAATTATAGATCAAATCACTCTTCAATAATAATGATATCAATCCGGCGATTCTTTCGACGCCCTTCTGGTGTATCGTTACTGGCAATCGGCTTTTTATCACCATAACTGGTTACACTGATTCGCTCAAAAGGTATTCCGTTTTGAATAAACAGGTTCATTACACTCATCGCTCTCTGGAATCCCAGTTCCTGGTTTGATTTATAATTACTACCGCTAACGGGAATATTATCAGTATGTCCCTCAATAATGATCCGGCCCTTTATTGCAGCGAGTTTGGCGGAAAGCTGGCGAAGACTCAACTGTCCATTTTTCATCAGCTCAGATTTTCCTGAATCAAAAAGAATACTATCAGGCAATCTGATCCTTACTTCGCCTTTTTTATAACTCAGTTGAAATTTATTCGCGCTGTCCTGTAGATTTTCATAAATTTCAGGCATGGTCGATTTATATTCAATGGTATCTGATTTGCCATTTGATTGAGACAGGTTGATGTGAAACCCGACCCCCATGGAAAAAGAAGTATTTGTAAACGATGACGACTCTTCCTTAATTTCAAATTGGAACTGGTCTTGAATATTTAAGTCTTTCGCAATGAGAGCATATTTTGATAAGGAAGCTTCTGCAAATAAATAGAGATTATCAGCAAGAAAAACTCTATTCCCAGGGGCGATTCCAGCCTGGTAAATATTTTTATAATATTTGGAACTTCCTGCTCCCAGATAGATACGAATATACGGATCCCATGAATTCCCCGTTAAAAAATGCCAGGAGAGGTGAACCCCGTTTGTATTCAAGTCATACAAACGCTCAGAATTAACAGCAATTTTATACATATTACCCATCAAGAATGACTGATTCTGATAAACCTCAAGAAAACTCTCCGCCCAGGTACCACTATAAGCATTATAATAATTGCTCATGGTTACAAACATCATAAGGTTCATGGGATCAAAAAGCCTGTAATTTGTGACGTTTGCTTGAAACGAACTTGAGAAAACACCTATGCCAAAATGATCGCCAGGTCCATATTCATATAATAACTGACCTCGCTGTGTTTTTATTGATGGTTTATCCAGATAATATTCATACATGAAATGCTGAAGGGCATTGGATTCAAAACTAACAGTATCAAAATATACGTAATAATCAATTTTACCAGCGGATGGGTCGGGATTCGTAAGGTCAGGAGCTGCTGGAAATCTATAGCGGTTATTCTGATAAATACTATCTATAAAATCTCCTTTCAATTGCGAACTAATTTCACCGCTGCCTTCAAGGAAGTGAGAACTCTTATGAAAACCCTCTGAATACAGAAGAGAAGTTATAATTATAATAACAAATGAAATTAATTTAATTTGGATATCATATCCTTTACATGTCACAATTCAACCGGCTATCGTCAATAGAAATATGCAGAGTCACCTCTATCCTTATTTATTCTGTCGATTTCATCTTCTTCAACTATACGATTTTCACTCAAAATTTGTTTTTCCCCGCCCTTTTGAGTGAATTTTATACTATTACCAATTTTACGATACCTTTTGCCGTTCCTCGTGTAATTCGTGACCAGGATAGAAGATCTTCCAGCAGCATTTTTGCTCCAAAAATTGGATTTAATTGTGTCATACTTTTAAACAAATTTTTTCGTCGGATACCAATGTCGTATTCCTTCAATTACGAATATAGTCCCCTTTCCTGATTGATATGATCCCGGGAGTAATGATAATGATGAACACAAAAATATCTCATATGATTTTATTTTCTTTTATTGCTGGTATTCTATTTTCCTGCAGTGGTGATAAAATTGCGGATTCCTCAAAAACAATGCAATGCCGTGATGATATTAATGGGGCACTCCTTGCATTCCAACGAGAGATGGGGCTTCCCTACCAGGTAACATCCGAAGACTATAAAACCATTTTTGAAAAAGGAGAGATTAAAAAGGAGTATTATAGAGACGGCATCCGCTATTCCGCATATTTTCAACTTTCAAAATCTAATGAAGGATGTGATCTTGTCTTTTATAAAAGAGGCAAATCAGAACCCGGATCCTACTCAACAAGATCAGCTCACTACGGAAATGTGCCCATGAAACAATGTATTTGTAATTAATTCAAAAAGTTAATACACGCACCATATGAAAACGATTTTCAACAACATCTGATTTCTAATCATATCCGTTACATTTTTTCATTGCATTTTTTGATATTTCCAGACACTTACAGATCCGGAAGTTGGTTTATCCGAAACAGAATCAGACTTATCGATTATTATACAGAACACCACACATTCTATCGTAATATTTTTGGAAGAATAAATACCAGGCACTTGTTATGAAAGATAATTCTTTCCACCTTCTTTATATTCTGGAAGAAGGGCTGAATGATCGTATATCAGAACCAAACAGCTAATTTATCAAGCAATCATTTTACCTGTAGATTGCCTGTTGACAACAACTCTATTCCGAAGACTGTGGTTGTATGCCCAAGCATGTGGACCGTGATAAGAAAATTGCAGAAATCACTATGGCTGCCCTCAAATTATTTGCACAAAAAGGATTTGATGGTACATCCATTCGAGACCTTTCCAGCGAACTGAAAATGAGTAAAGGTTCTCTGTATGCTTATTTCAAAAGTAAAGAAGATATTCTCAACCATGCTGCGCAACAGTATCTTGCAAATTTCGCATCACAGGTAAAGGCGATACCGGATACAAATGCCCGTGATCGAATCCGTGCTCTTTTTCATAATATTTTTGATACGATTGACAGAAAAAAGGAGATGACTGTTATTCTTTATGATTTGATGCTCATAACCCACCGTGGCGGACTTCCCGAAGTTCGCCCTGTCGTATTCAAAATGATAGAGGATTTTCGCAATCAAATCAAATTAGAAATTGAAGCAGGAAAAAAACAGGGTACCATTCGCAAATCCCTCGATACATCAGCAGCAGCCGATGCCCTGACAGCCCTTGTAGACGGAATTGCCGTTCACTATATCTGGATGGGCAAGAAATCACATATAAACTCAGTAATTGATATATTTCTCGAAGACCTGATGTAGACATCCCCCCGACCTGCCCTCAAGCAAATTTTGACACAAACAACAGCATCTGTTGTAGACGTTCCGGAATATGTCTGATTCAAAAAAATACTTTTTTTAAACGACCGTCCGTTTTTATACTTGCTACTCTAATAAAAACATGGTAATGGTCATTTATAAAATCCAGGGGTGAATTCATCATATGAAGAACAAATAACAATTTCAAGATCCTTCTGAGGGAGATTGTCATGATTGCAGGAATATTCTCAATTGGATTCCTGATAACTCAGTCATTACTTGTTTTTCAGATATAAATCAAAAGGAGAGTGAAAAATGAATCAATTACTGGGACTCATTGAAAGTAATATAAACGTAAAAGAAGTGGAACCTGATATTTATACAGTTCTTGAACAGACTGAAAAACTGAACTCATACGACGGTCTTTTCGGGGATTTCTATGACATAGTTGCCTGCAATCCTGTATACAATAAAATTATATGGGGAGTAGACACAAAAAAATTTGGACATATTCTTGAGAATCTGCTCAACTCTGGCAATGGCCCTATCCTGGATGCTGGTTGTGGCTCTCTCGCTTTTACCTATGAATTTTACAGAGATTACGACAGAAGACCTGTTGTTTTTCTGGATCAATCCATGAACCTTCTGCGAAAAGCAAAACGAAGACTAACGAAAAAGAATAGAACTCTGACTGATAACAAACTAATATTACAGGGAGATGCTTTTACACTTCCCTTTCAAGCAGAATCATTCACAACAATTGTATCAATGAATCTACTGCATGCATTAACCGATATCAATCCATTCCTTTCTGCGATGACAACCATGGCTGAGCCTGGTAGTGATATGATTTTCACTACACTTATAAAGAACAATCGATATGCAGATAAAATCCTGAAAAAATGGGATGATGCTGGTGAAGTTACAACAAGGACTCAGGATGAGCTTGATTCCATTTTCAAATCCCATGGCCTGGACGCCGATTTTGAACTCATGGGAAATATAGCCTTTATTCGATGCAATAAAAGCTAATGCAGCGAATTATCTTACAATGTATATGATACCCTGTTCTTCTGAAACTTTCGAGGAACCGCTTTTTTGACAGGGCTTTATTGTTTCAGGACAGAACAATAAAGCCCATCTGGCGATCATTCTCCATATTCTTTTAAGACAATTGGCGTAACCTGAATCTCAGTAAGACAGGAGTCCCTTCTATTATCCCCCTCAACATTTTCAAACCACGATAAGCGTGTCCGATCCATTAGGTTTACACCGGCGAACTGAGAATTATTACCGAGATAGGAGGCGACAAGAATACCCGTTATACTTGCAGGCCAATCAATTTCGGACGAATATGGAATGACAGCCGGGTCAGATCGCCAGACCCAATACCGGAGTATTTTCCAGGTAATTAAAGTGATTACTTATTTTAGAATTCGGCTTCTTTCGATAAGAGAATAAAAAATTCGTATTTATGCTTGCGTAGATTTCTTATGAGATTTTTTTCTTATTCAATTGGATCCAGGCTGTTGATGCCCTGTATTACGATAATAATTATGAATCAAGGCGGAATATTATGAAATGGGTTGGAGCACATGTGTCTGCATCAGGCGGTGTCAGCAACGCACCTGTAAATGCAAAAAATATTGGAGCTACGGCCTTTGCCTTATTTGTAAAAAACCAGCGGCAGTGGTTTGTATCGCCCCTGAACGTGGAGGAGATCGACGCCTTTCAAAGGAAGTGCAAAGAAAATAGTTATAAACCGGAACAAATTCTTCCCCATGCCGGATATTTGATAAATCCTGCAAACCCCGATCCCGATGCACGAAAGAAATCACTTACAAGCCTTGTTCATGAGATGGAGAGATGCAGTTTGCTTGGACTCGATAGAATTAATATCCATCCAGGATCACATCTTGGGAAAGTATCCGAAGAGGAAGCGATAGTTCTTGTAGCGAAGATGCTTGACCAGGCCCTTGAGAAAGTGGATGGAGTAAATATTGTTATAGAAAACACAGCCGGTCAGGGGACTGGATTTGGCAGTAATTTCATTACAATAAATGATATAATAGGGCAGATGAAGCATTCTGATCGTGCAGGGTTTTGCATTGATACATGTCATGCATTTTCTGCGGGATACGATCTTACAAG
>JBNKQE010000120.1:0-12520 GCA_050295715.1 Leptospirales bacterium | reverse complement strand
TTAGTTCTAGCAGGATCAAAAATTCCAGGACTGGAAAAATATTATTTAGAAATGAAAAGAATAATTAAAGAATATGAACTCGAAGATCGTGTTATTGAAATGGGATCTGTAAGCCTTGAAGAATTAAAGGCATTGTATATATCGTGTTCCGCTTTTATAACCGTAAGTGATCATGAGGGATTTTGTGTTCCTGTTGTTGAAGCAATGCAACAGGGGGCTCCGGTTATTGTCAACGAACGGTCTGCGCTCAACGAGACCGGTTCAGAGGCTGTTTGGCGTATTAAGGACGACTCTCCGGAAAATATTGCATGCACACTGAAAGAAATGGAGGAAAATTCGGAACTAAGAACAATAATTTCGAATGATTGTGTAAGAACATATAATGCTTTATATAGCGATACTATATTATCAGAAAAATTATATAATATAATTAGTGGTATATAAAATGAATATTGCAATCATTATACAAAGATACGATCAAAACTTTGCTGGCGGGGCTGAAAGCGAAGCATATACATATGCGAATATTCTAAAGGAAACACATGATGTATCAGTTTTGACGACAACGGCTAAAGAGAGCAGTAGCTGGAGAAATTATTATCCTCAGGGAACACAGGATGAAAATGGAATCCGGATCCATAGATTTAATGTAGATTATACAAGAACGGAAGAATGGCGTAAACTGCATGATCGTTTTGTTAAATATTATAACTCAGCAGTCAATGTCGGAAAAAAAGAAATCAATTTTCCGGTTCAATTACAAAATTACTGGATAAAAAAACAGGGCCCGCATAGTAGCGAGTTATTGGATTTCATTTACAATAATCGTAATAGATATGACAGATATATATATTTCTCTTATTTATATTCGCCAACTTACTATGGATCACAGATAACAGATTCTGAAAAAAATATATTTGTACCCACCTTACATGACGAACCGCCAGCATATTTAACCGTTTTCCAGGACTATAAATATCGATTTAAAGATTATATCTGGAACAGTAATAGTGAAAAGAAGCTTGGAAGCAATATCTGGAGTGTCAATAAGGGTCAGGTTATTGGGAATTACATAAAGAATTCATATCTGGAAATAGTTGATTGTAAAGATCCGATAATCAGAGGTCTATATATATTATACAGTGGTCGTCTGGATGCCGGGAAAAATTTACACATTCTTATCGATTATTATCTTCGATATACAAGAACATCAAATAATAGTATAAAGCTCGTTATAACTGGAACGGGAGATATGAAAATCCCAAAAAAAAAGAATATTCTGAATATGGGCTTTGTTTCAGAAGAAGATAAAATCAATCTTATGGCTAATGCACTTGCATTTGTAATGCCTTCCGAGCTTGAAAGTTTAAGTATTGCAACGCTTGAAGCAATGGCCTTAAAAATACCTGTGATCGTTAATGAAAAATCGGAAGTATTAAGAGACCATATCAAACAATCTTCTGGTGGATTTTTATATTGCTCATACGAAACATTTGAAGAGAGTATCAATAATTTAGTTATTGATTCAGATCTGAAAAAGCGAATTGGAATTAAAGGACGAGAATATATTAATCAAAATTATACATATTCCATTGTTAAAAATAAACTCTTGAATATAGTAGAACAATCCAACTGAAAATATTTTAGCGAACACGAATTATCAAAAACAGTTATTTAGACACTACCCCTCAGACTTATATATTTCAGAAATTTACAATTCGGGGAACGACTCCGTATCATATACAAAGATTTTACCCGCTCTGCATTGATATGTCGCGACCGGGTCTCCAAGTTTATCAATAACAGAAGCAATGCTTAAACCTTGAAGAAAGACAAAAAAATATGGTTCGGATACCGGCTTTAAATGCCTGTCATTAGAGGAATTTATCCAGTAATAGAAGTCAAAATTTGAGTCCACATGAATAATATTCATTTCATTTGAACTGAATAATTCAACAGGTCTTCCAGTCCAGTAGCTGGCCATCGCAGTTCTGGAAAAGTAAGTATTGCGAAGGGAATCGGAGCATATTGCATAGTCCGGTCTATAATTAACCAGTGTTAACACATCAGATTGTGTTGTACTGTAATGAAAAAAGAGAATAGAGAATAATATTAGCGGAACTGTAAGAATAAATAGAAACGAGTTTTTAAAACGAACGAAATAAGAAAATTGTATAGTGAAAAATGAGAATGATATTAAATACAGTGGGCTAAAATAACGTAAAGACATCATATTAACCGGTGAAAAAAGAAACAGTAAATATGTTACAAAAAAAAGTAATCCCGGCAAAACTGCTGAAATATACAAGGGAAAGATAAGACTGCTTAAACTATAACGAAAGGCGTAGAGTTGTGAAAGAGAAGATGGTAAATACTTTGAGCCATTAGACTTACCGGAAGAGTATGCTTGAACAGGATTAAAAATCTTAAGAAATGAAAAAATTGAGAAAATGTACCACGCTACAAATGGAAAAAAGAAATATCCGGAAATATCGATTTGAATTTTAATATATGTAATAATATTATTTATATCGAATAACATTGATAAATCAAAATTATTTAATATATCCAAAAATGCATGATACTGCTGAATCTGGACAGGGAGAAATTTACTAAGAATAGTTAGTGTGTACGCAATGAATGTGGAAATGGATATATACAATATTACAAGAAAATTAAATTTATCTTGATTCATTAAGAATCTAAATAACAGAAATGATATTACCGGAATAGTAAAATAAAGATTAAAAAGAGAATCAGAAACTGAGGCAATAATACTTAATATTATTAATAAACCCAGAATTAAACTCTTTCTCGTTAATAATAACCTATTAAGTAAAATTGAACCAATTAAGAAGTTTATTGTTGTACCTGTATGATGAAATGGAATAAAGACAAAATGAAAAGGTGTTATTCTATCAACAAATGTAAGAAGTATTAAAATTGAGGAAAGAAACAGTATATTTATACTGCGAGCGAAGGATCTTCTAGACGGATTAAACCAGTAATACCATTTTAAAAATAAGTCGGAAAAAAAAGTGAAAACAAGTATTTGAATTAAAGCAAATGTTAATTGGGATATTGCTACAGGATCATTGGCTGACGTGAAAAATATTCTGGATAAAAAAAAAGCGATAAATCAGGAAAGATATATGGAGCAGGTGGGAGTTTCCAATTTAATATATATTTACCACCTTTTTCAAGGTCATTGAACAGGGCAGCTGCATATAATGAATCCGAATTAAATAATAATTCCCTGGTAATCAATTTACCGGACATGAAAAACATAAAACCGGACAAAATCAAAAGAAAAAAGAGACCTATACTGGCCGGTAAATATTTTCTGGAGATACGATCCCCGCTCGTATCATTTTCTATTGCTTCCGTATCTATTTTGTTGAATATATTAAACAAGCTTACACCTCAAGTCCGGTTGTAGCATCCATATAAGCATAACTTTGCTCTGAAAATTTGGGACTGCAAGGTTCAGAGCTGTCATTGTGCCGGGTTGAATATACATAGATGATTCAGGAATTCCAAGCAAAGACGAAAGGACACGTGCAACATCCGGCATATGAAAAATCCATACAGCAGCATCCGAATACTCATAATTGCTAATTCGATCTAAAGCAAGATCAAGATCCAATCCTGGAGACAGTACAGAGTCTTCAATCAGATCAAGATTCGCATTCGCCCTTTTTTTTAGTTCGGTATGGATTATCGAAGCCGTTTCCGTTGTTCTGACCAGAGGGCTGTGTCGAACTTCAGTAAAACTCCAGCCGGTGTTTGCAAGAATTTCCGAAAACATCATTATTTCGAATCTTCCTTTTTCGGATAGTTTTCTATCAGCATCAGGAAATGAATTCTCCGCTTCACCGTGTCGAATAAGAACGAGTTTCATACGGCTTAGAAAGTATTTATTTTTTCTACGGTAAAGACTTTTTCCAATTAAATTGGGATAAATTAACAATCATTGCGAGGTCTATCTAATAAATCGTTCCTATAGTTAAATAAAATGCATTCAAATGACATATAAATTAATTAGAATTAAAGTAAGTACAAAAGATATTAAGGCATTAAGATTATCATAATCAGTCAAATGCGGAATAATACTCGCTATAAAAGAAATATTGCATAAATATAAACAGTAAGAGTTGTCAGATATTTTGTATACGATTATTAAAGAATGAGTTGTAAACGCATGTAAAGCAAATCATAAAAGGATATTTTACAAAGAATATGGTTAAAATCCATTGCTTGCTTTTAATGACAAAAAGATTAATAAAAAATTCAAGAAGTCTCTTGTTGAAACAAAGCTTTTATAATTTGGAAAAATGGCAAAGTATAATGATAATCACGTAATGGTTATATTGGAGCACTCAAAAAATCATATAAAATTGAAAGTTGTGAATAATATTTCAATGTATCCGTGGGAGGAGGTGTTGAAAAGAAATATTAGTAAAGCAATGAGTTATACTGATATAGCAGAATACTATCTTTAGAAAACTTCTAACGACTCTGAAGAAAGTTCCGGAATTTGTCTTGCAGTAATTATTTTATTAAAAGCAAAAGGTATTGATCCAGCTCGTTTGCAAATTATAAATAATGATATGCGAACGGAAGTTATGCTTGAAATTCCCTTTACAGAAATCTCGTAGAATAAACGAAATGTTGTGAGCAGGGCATTTTCCTGACCAAAGGTAATGATTGGCAACCAGACGTAAGAGAAAAGAGATAAAAATCTCAGCATGTATAATCACGTTTAATGAAGAAAAACGAATAAAAGACTGCCTGAATGCCCTTTCGTTTGTTGATGAAATTATCATTCTGGATAGTAATTCTACAGATAATACAGAATCTGTTGCCCGAAAATATGGGGCGAAATTTTACAAACATACATTCTCAGGATATGTAAACCAAAAGAATATGGCTATCAGCAAGGCCAATGGTCAATGGGTTCTCGTTGTGGATGCTGATGAAATTGTGAGCCCTGGATTAAAACAAGAAATTCAATCCGCTATCGAATCAGAAAATAAGTATGATGCATATAGAATACCCAGAATGTCTTTTTATTTAGGTGAATGGATACGCTTCAGCGGATGGTATCCGGATTATAATATTAGACTTTTCAAAAATGGTAAGGGGACATTTCAAGGTGGCACCGTGCATGAACGTTTAACTGTGAATGGTAGAATTGGAACATTCATACACCATCTGGAACATTATTCATATGAAAATATATCTCACCACTTAATTCGTATAGATCAGTATTCAACATTAATAGCTCAAGACAAGTATGAAAAGGGTAAAAAGTCATCAATTACCTGGGCTATACTGAAAAGTTTTTCAAAATTCTTTATAACATATGTATATCGTTTAGGATTCTTGGATGGTCGAGCAGGCCTTGTCATTGCTATTATGGGTGGCTACTATAACTTTTTAAAATATGTGAAACTCTGGGAATTGCAGAGAGGATTGAGAATTAAAGGTCCTGTAAAGACGGAAAAATTCAGGAGTTAAAACAGGATGAACAAAATTCATATCTTGAATAAAGCCAACCAAAAACGAATGGATTGACATTATATATGTAATACCGTCTTTTGTTTAGATAGGTAGTGCAGCAATGTCAGGTATAAAATCCAGATTAAATTTATATTCGGGATCAAAAAAAAGCGAAAGAGATAACAACGCAGAGAAATCCGCCCCCGTTCTTCTGGATGGTTTGAGAGGATTTGAACTGGTTGCAGCCGGTGTTTACAGGAAACAAGAAAATTTTATAAAACCGGAATTTGGTCATCGAAGCCTGAATCATTATTTTCCGCTCTCTGTTACCGGGATTCTGGAATTATCTTTTATTGAGACATCCGAGTACATTCATCCGGAAGAGGTTATTTTTCTGGATACGGAAACAACAGGTTTAAGTCGCGGTACTGGAATTATACCATTCCTTACTGGACTTGCATGGTTTACTGGAAACCAAATAAATGTAGAGCAATTTTTTCTTGCCGATCCCGGCGGAGAAGAGAGTTATCTTGATTTTATAATCAATAAACTGAATAGCTTTCCGTACATCGCCACCTATAATGGGAAATCATTTGATATACCTGTACTGCGAAATAGAATGATACTCAATCGGAGACAGAGCAATTCTCCTGTTTATCATTTTGATTTATTACATATTATGCGAAGGCTTATTGCAAAAGGCAGTGTAAGCGGTTATTCTCAACAATCTATGGAAACATTTCTTCTTGGAAAAAAAAGAGAAAATGATATTCCAGGAGCTGAGATTCCTCAAGTTTATTTTGATTATACGAAATATGGCATCAGGGATCGCCTTGAAAACGTCATTGAACATAACGGCATGGATATGATCGGAATGATGTTTTTATTTTTAGAGTCTGTATATATTTATGAAGATCGATTTCATAAAGAACCGGGGATTAGAACTGGAATAGCCAGAATATTAGCTCGAAAGAAGAAATATGAAGAGGCTATTTCACTGTTGCAATCTCTAAGAGCGGAAGAGCTGGAAGGTCCCCTGAGATATAAAAATAATATTCTTCTGGCAACATTACTTAAAAGAGATCGTCAATATATTGAAGCGGAAAAAATATATAGAATAATTATAAATGAATATAACTGTCAATATGCAACACTTGCTCTTGCACGTATATATGAACATAAGCTTAACAGGTTACATGAAGCATTAAAACTTGTAAATAAACTGATTAATAGTAATTCCGATAATGTTGAATTCTTTGAATCATTAGAAAAAAGAAAAAACAGACTGAAAAGAAAACTGGCTAATTTAAATGAACCTCAATCAATTCCTTGATTATTTAAACAAAGATGGACATTTTACTGAGTGTATTGAAGGTATTCATACAGTGCCTGCATGTGAAGCGATTTTCGCACACACACCAGATAGGCTGGATCCCGTTATCCATTCAACTCTAAAAAAATATGGAATTCAGAAACTCTATTCACATCAGGTTAATGCAATTAACTCTGCTTTAAATGGTAATAATACACTTGTTGTTACACCGACTGCATCGGGAAAGTCCATAACATATATGGTCCCCATTTTCCAGAAGAAACTGGAAAATATTCACAGCCGATCACTTTTTCTTTTTCCGACAAAGGCTCTTGCACAGGACCAACTGGCTGCTATTGAGTCCTTTAATAGTACTGCAAATACTAAATATAAGGTTTTTACGTTTGATGGAGACACCTCTCCTGATGCACGAAGAAAAATTGTTGAGGCCGGTGATTTTGTATTAACAAATCCTGATATGCTTCATGCTGGTATTTTACCTCATCACACAATCTGGATGAAATTATTTGAAAACCTGGATTTTATTGTAATAGATGAGGTCCATACATATCGAGGTGTTTTTGGCTCACACCTTGCGAACCTCATACGAAGGCTATTGAGAATTGCTAAATTCTATGGCTCATCGCCACAGTTTTTGATGGCTTCAGCAACAATTGGAAACCCTGGTGAACATGCACGAAGACTTATCGGCAATCCTGTTGACGTGATTGATAAAAATGGAGCACCGCGGGGAAACAAACATGTTATTTTTTATAACCCGCCAGTTGTAAATAAATCATTGGGTATTCGAGCTTCTGCTGTAAAAGAAGCGGCATTACTTGGTGCTCACTTAATTAAAAATAAAATATCAAATATTATATTTTGCAGATCTCGGTTACGTGTCGAATTACTCTACACATATTTGCAGGAACGAGTTCCTTTACAAAAAGAAAGAATCTGTTCTTACAGAGGTGGATATCTTCCTGGACAGAGGCGGAAAATTGAAAAGGAACTACGAGAAGGCAAGATACTTAGTGTTGTCAGTACAAATGCATTGGAACTGGGAATAGATATTGGAGCTCTGGATGTCTCGATTACGCTGGGTTATCCAGGAAGTATAAGCTCTGTATGGCAACAGTTTGGAAGAGCCGGACGAAGGGGTGATGATTCTTTATCTATATTAATGGCTACTTCAGATGGGACCGATCAGTACCTTACAAAACACCCGGAATATTTTATTGAGCGAAATCCTGAGAATGCTATGGTCAACCCGGACAATTTATTAATTGTTACAGATCATATAAAATGTGCTGCATTCGAAATACCTTTTGAAGATGGAGAAAAATTTGGTAATTTTCAAGCAACCGGTGATATTCTCAGTTATCTTGAAGATCATTCAATAGTAAAGAGATCTGCCGGTAAGTATCATTGGACTGATGATATGTATCCGGCGAATTCATTTGGATTAAGAACAGGACCCCGTGAAAATTTTGTCATTGTTGATATAACCAATCCGGGTAAAGAAGAAGTTATTGGTGAAGTAGACTTATTTGCCGCTCCAACAATGATTCATAGAGATGCTATCTATATTCACCAGGGTTTGCAATACTATGTTGAAGATTTGATCTGGGATGACAGACAGGCAAGAGTTAAGAGAGTGAATGTGGATTACTTTACTGATGCTCATGAAAAAGTAGATATTTCGATTTTAGAAGATGATAGTAAAGCAACTCGAAATTGGACAGAATTCCATTCCGGGGAATTAATGCTGCGAATAAAAGCAGTCATGTTTAAGAAACTGAAAATGGAGACGCATGAGAATATTGGTTGGGGAGACATACATACGCCTGAAATTGAAATGCACACTCAGGGGTGCTGGATCCTTTTTCCGGAAGATAATCCGATCCGTAAACAGATTCCTGATCAATCATTCGGAGCGGTTCTCGCCGGTGTTGCTAATGCCCTGAGCATTGTTGCCACTGTATTTATTCTGTCCGATCCTCGCGATATACGAGTTAGATCCGAATTTAGATCAAAATCTTTTCGACAGCCGGTTATATACTTTTATGATTCATTTCCCGGAGGAATGGAATTATCTTTTCGAATGTTGGAAAACATTAGCTCCGTTGCTGCCGCAGCCAGTGACTTAATTAAAAATTGTCTGTGTGAAAATGGCTGTCCCTCCTGCACGGGTATTCCGGATGAAGAGTATCCTGTGAAAGAGAGGAGTCTATTAGTTCTTAATTTGCTTATTGATTCCTGAATATTAAAGATTGTAAAAACGGAGTACCGGTGTCAGCTTCCATTCAACAATCTTTTGAGGGTGAAATCCCGATGCCACATATACGAAACTCAAACCGTAAAAATCACTGCAAACGGAGTAAATGTATATACGATAATATGAATTTATTTAATCCAATAAATATATTCATATAAATAGAAAGCCTTAAAAGATCTAAAAGCCCATTTTTTTCAGGAACATTTGAATTATATCAATATCCGGCGGATCCACTCCGGAAATTCGTGAAGCAGCATCCAGGTTTGATGGCTTCAGTCTTTTTAATTTATCACGAGCTTCTGACTTTATTCCGGGTAGACTATCATAATCAAAATTATCGGGAATTTTCTGATCGATTGATTTCAGTCTTTTTTTAACATTTTCCTGTTCCCTTTTTACATAGCCTTCATATTTTACTTCCATTTCAAGAACGTTTCTCTCTTCAAAAGATAATGAATTAAGGTCAGGAAAAATTGATTTTATATCTTCAATACGTATTTCCGGTCTTCGTAAAAAAGCACCAAGAGTTTTACCAAAAGCTGAGTCTGGAATTTCTATATTTTTATCTTTTCCGATAGCAAACAATTCAGGGGATGGTTTAAGACCGGTTTTTAATATTTTTCCCTTTATGGATTCTATTCGATTATACCTATCTTGCATTGCATGAAATGTTTCATCAGAAATAAGTTTCATCTCATAACTGTAAGGCATTAATCTTTTATCTGCATTGTCCTGTCGCAGCAGGAGCCGGTGTTCAGCACGACTTGTGAACATTCTGTATGGATCTTCGACACCTTTATATACAAGATCGTCAATAAGAACTCCAATATAGGCTTCATGTCTGGCAAGGACGAGTGGGGGTCTATCAGTCAACTGTCGAATGGCATTTATACCGGCCATGAGGCCTTGACCGGCTGCTTCCTCATAGCCGGTTGTACCATTTATTTGACCGGCGAAATAGAGGTTTTTGATATTTTTGGTTTGAAGGTCCGGACTAAGTGCTCGCGGATCAATGTAATCATATTCAACCGCATAACCGGGGCGAATAATCTCGGCATTTTCAAGACCTCTTATTGATCTAACAATTTCCCACTGAATATCCTCAGGTAAACTTGTGGAAATACCATTCAAGTAAACCTCCCCGGTTCTTAAGCCTTCCGGTTCTATGAAGATTTGATGCCTGTCTCTCTCCGCAAATCTTACAACTTTATCTTCAATACTGGGACAGTATCGTGGTCCGGTTCCCTGAATTTGACCGGAGAAAAGCGGAGCTCTATCCAGATTGGATTGTATTAATTCATGAGTTAAAGGATTTGTATAGGTAACGTAACAATCTATCAATTGATTTTCAATTGATGAGGTGCTGAAAGAAAATGGAAAGGGAGGTTGATCGGAAGGTTGCTTTTCTACAGCGTTGAGATCAATTGTTCTTAATAAAATACGCGGAGGAGTTCCCGTTTTTAGTCTTTTTAATTCAAATCCTGCCTGGGTCAGGGAGTCACTGAGTTTATCCGCTGCACTGTCACCAATTCTGCCTGCAACAGCCTGATATTCTCCAATATGAATCTTACCTTTTAAGAAGGTTCCGGTAGTCAGTATGACAATTTTACTGAAAATAGTATGACCTCTTTTTGTATGAACACCGGTGACACTGCCATTTTCAATATGAAGATCAGTAACTTCATCCTGCCGAATACTGAGATTTTCTGTCTCTTCCAGGATCTCCTTAACACGATTTTGATAGGCCTTTTTATCAGCCTGTGCTCGGGGGGCCCATACAGCCGGACCGCGAGACATATTTAGCATTCTGAAGTGAATGCCTGTCTCATCAATGACCCTGCCCATCAATCCGCCAAGAGCATCAACCTCTCTGACAATATGACCTTTTGCAATGCCGCCAATAGCCGGATTGCAGGACATTTGTGCAATTGTATCGAGATTCATAGTTAACAGGAGAGTTGACAGACCACCTTTAGCGCAGATGTAGGCTGCCTCACTTCCTGCATGACCTGCTCCAACAACAATAACATCAAAATTGGATGGGATTGAATTTCCACTTGTATTATTCATAAATTAGCTAACTGGTTTAAGTATATAAACGGTATGGACTTCTGTCCACCAGAGTATTATCCACAATTTTTCAGTAGGATAAATCACCGTAATATCCATACCATGTGATTCGCTGGAGTCGAAAAGCTTTTTATAGACGTGATAAGTGTGAAATAAATTCTAAATCGAATTATGAAAATCCGTAGAACTCTTATAGTATCGTCTATTCTTATAATAATCAACATGAGGACCGGTTATGTCGGATCATAATGAGGCAGTTATAATAATTGGGGGAGGTTTATTGCAACTTCCAGTTATACAGGCTGTAAAAAAATTCAATTATAAAGCCATCGTCATAGATGGTGATCCCGGCTGTCCGGGTGGATATATTGCTGATTCCCTTTTTATTGCAAGTACTCTGGATCCGGTTGCCTGTGTTCAAACTTCGAATAAAATTAAACATAAATTTACTGTTAAGGGTGTACTTACTGTTGGTACAGATGCCAGCCTTTCCGTGGCATCAATCGCACAAGACCTTAATTTACCAGGCATAGATCCGCAGAGTGCAATCTATGCTACGGACAAATTTGAAATGAGGCGAAAACTTGAAGAAGCGGGTTTAAATGTACCGGAATTCAGGCAGGTAAAATCACTGGACGATCTAAAGGACGCTGCCCGCTCAATTGGATTACCTCTCGTAGTTAAACCTGTGAAAAATATGGGAGCACGCGGTGTAAGAAAAATAAGAACATTCGATGAGATTGAGATTGCATACTTGCACGCCATAGAAAACAGCAGGGATGGTAGATTGATAGCCGAAAGGTATCTTTATGGTGCAGAATTGTCTATTGACGCACTTGCCTGGAACGGAAATAAACAGGTAGTTGGAATAGCTGATCGTATTATAACTGGAGATCCTTACTTTATTGAAATAGGTCATAATATGCCTTCTTCGCAGAATGACTCCATAATTAAGAAGGCCGAAGCAACTATGTACAGTGCAATGGATGCGTTGTCACTTCATACTGGAGCTGCAAAAGGGGATATAAAAGTCTGTGAGGATGGGATTTACATAGGTGAGATTGCAGCAAGACTTTCCGGAGGATTTATGTCTACAGATACATTTCCTCTTTCAAGTGGTATTAATTTGATGGATGCAATGGTAAAAATCGCGACAGGTTCAGTCCCGGGAAACTTAAATCCGGTATTGAATAGAGTTTCCCTTGAGAGGAGCATTTCCAGTCATCCGGGAATCTTTAAAAAAGTCAGTGGTCTTGATGAAGCAAGGCTAATACCGGGAATAGAAAAAATTATTTTTACAAGGAAAATCGGAGATAGAGTTCCGCAACAAACAAATAATGTTTCTAAATGCGGGCATA
>JBNKQE010000119.1:0-12558 GCA_050295715.1 Leptospirales bacterium | reverse complement strand
ATGATGAAACGCCTTTTATCGCTCACCATGGTACAATCCTATATTTTGCATCGGACAGATTGACAGAGAAGGATTTGAAAGCCGGAATCAAGCGTCACTCTTATGACATCTATATGAGCTATGTTCTGCGTGGCAAGTGGTCCGAGCCAGAACGTTTATCGGCAAATATAAACACGGCCGGTGAAGAGACAAATCCGGCTCTCAGTGAGGACGGGAAAACTCTTTTTTTCACACGACTTGAATCGACTCCCGGAGCGGTGCCCAAATTGATGCAAGCCACTCTAAAAGATAAGTCATTTGAGGAAGTAAGAGAGATCGAGGTCCTGAATACTGAATATGGAGAGATGGGGCTTACAAATGCAACGGGAATGAAGGGTTTGTTTTTTTCTTCCGTAAGGCCTGGAGGACTTGGAGGATGGGATATCTATTATGTACATTACGAAGGGGGGAATTTCGGCGTCCCGGTTAATGTCGGTCCAGGGATCAATAGTACAAGTGACGATATCCAGCCGCTTCTTCTGAGCGGGCAATTGTATTTCGCATCCAACCGAACCGGGGATTATGATTTATTTCGTGGATTTCAATTTTCGACAGAATACAAGGTTAAGCTGGAAATAAAAGATTACGGGACGGATGAGGGGATTGCGGCCGATGTGAAGATACAGGCCGGCGAAAATGTGATAGCTAACAGTACTCGATCATTTGCTCAGGCGAATTTGAGGTCTGATGCTGAAGGACGTGTGCAGTTTTTAGTATCTCCCGCTCTCAAAAAAATACGGATTACAATTACCGAGGATTCATACCTTCCTGTTTTTCAGGAAGTATTTGTTGAAGATGCCGTTTTAAGTACACCCGTAATCTATTTGAAACCATTGAAGAGATTGTCCAGCTTTGATATTCATGCAATTCATTTTGACTACAACTCTGCTAAACTCAGTGAGGACTCATATGCTTCCCTCGATGACATAGCGGATTACATGCTTAAAAACAAACGACTTCGGTTTGAGATAATCGGTCATACGGATCTGAAAGGCTCCCAGACCTTTAATCAGAGACTCAGTCTCAAACGAGCTGCATCGGTGAGGGCCTACCTGGTAAAAAAAGGAGTCAAACCAGGGAGACTGGAGGTTCTGGGTATGGGAAAGCTGAAACCTATTGTTAATAAGCGCGGCCCGGGATTCGATGAGCAGAACAGACGGACTGAATTTAAGATTATAAGCGATACGGAATAAAGCAGAAAAGATTATCTGTGATTTATATGACAGTTTACCGTGGAATATCTTACGGTAGACTGCGGTATATTTTACAGATGGATTTTCTGTAACTACTCAGTTAATGGAAGGGACTCCAATTTCTCAATCACATAATACATGGTGAACAGTTACGATTTTCTTTTATAAACCGCTGGAGTAATAAATGGGGGGCGTTTCTAATACTTTAAGGCCTGGAGCTCCAAATGTTCTTCATACTCGGTGAGTATTTTTCCAATTTCAATAAAATAGTTACGAAGATCCCTTTGCTCGTGTTCAATATCTTTGTGATTCCCTTCCACTATAAGAGTCTGGATGATTTTACCCGACATGTGGAGCAGTCGATGCGGTTCTTCCAGCGCTTCATGGATTCTCTTCTGTTCCGAATCAAGAACGGTTGCCTGGTAATACCACTGGCCCATACGGCATCTCATATGATCCAGCTCCGGAAAAGCTTCGGGATTTACGCTTTCGATTGCTTTATGAATTTGATCGACCCAATTTAAATGATCCTTTCTTCTGAAGCGTAGAAAATCAAGAAGCCAGACAGGATTCTGGTTTGTGATGTCACGTGATATATCATACACAGTCTCCCTTATTGAAATTACACTGTTTTTCAGGTCACTGCTCCAGATGGACATATTATCATTTTTCATTGATATTCCAACAGCGTTACGTGATACATTTCTTGCCGCTTTATCCACAACGGTAAGAGAGTCATCGACATCAACAAACAACCCCCTTGTGCGTGACATGAAATCCCGTGTTTTGTCGGAAGCCTGTGAATTTTTTCGTATGACATGGTTTAACCGCTCCAGAGATTGTACAATCCTGTCCATGTCCTGAATCTGAACGGTGGAGGCCTCTTCCCAAATATTAAATTTTGACTGCATCTCCAGAATAACGGAGTTGATTTTATCCAGGGTCTCTTTGCTCTCTTCTGCCAGACGGGAGACTCCCTCGGCTACCACGGAGAATCCACGACCGTGCTCGCCGGCTCTTGCCGCTTCGATAGATGCGTTAAGTGCAAGCATGTTCGTTTGCTCGGAAATTTTATTGATATGGGATACCTGTTCATGAATCTCCGAGAAAACCTGCCTGAATTTCAATATTTCGGTTTGAAGATTGCGGTTTCTCTGTGTTATATTCTCGGAGTCTTTAACAGATTGCTCGATGGAAGTAAGAGCTCCATTGGCTGCACTTTTTAACTCATCCGTCTGGGCGAAGGTGTGTTCGGTAAGGGCAGTTGCCTCTTTGAGGCTTGCCAGAATTGTCTGTAACTGTTCATTCAGTTCTTTTGACGTTTTTGCCAGAGACTTTGCGTGCTGTGATTGCGCATCAAAACCAATTGAAAATCTGGCGATAAATTCATTCATAAGATCAAGTTGTTCCGGAATTGCCATGAGGCGTGAAGCAATCGCATCACCCCCCTGGCTGACTGCCATGCGAAGGTGAACAGATCTCTGAATAATAGATGAATATACATCTGATGGCTGATGTTCGAACTCTCGAAGCATTGCCTGAAAAATATGGTGGAGATTTGAATTTATCCACCTGTCAAAATTCTTTTTCAGCAATATTTTCCCCGGGAAATGAAATGTGTGCCCTTTTTTCGAATCAGATTTATTCATTGTTGTCACGATTAACGTCATTATGTAGATAACGCAGGAAAATTTAAAGCATTAATGGATAGTTCGTAAAAAAACATTGTCTTTAGCGCGGGGCTGTCGGGCTATGAAGTCGTGGAAGGAATTCAGGATTTATGGAGAGAGATGTCTCAGCTCATCAGTGAACTGAGACGGTTTCAGTGGGGATATATATCAGTATCTGTTGTTAACCTGTTGTTCTGAGGCCACCTGCAATGGCACTGATAGACTGAAGTAACCTTGTGAGCAGCTGATCCGTCTTTGGACCGTCTGCTGAGTCACGTGCCTCTCTCCAGCGGGACAGAATATCAACCTGAAGTCTGTGAAGCACAAAGAGCCCCTCTTTTCGAAGCATTATTGTTTCGTGCATTCTTGGACGGCGCTCTTCTATTGATGATCCAAAAACCTCCTTTAGCATGTTCAGAGAGTTGTTGTATTCAGATACAATAATATTCATTATACGGTCCTTGACTTCCAGGTCTGTTACAAGCGAGCTGTAGAGATCCATTGCATCACGGTCAGCGCTGCAAATGCTGGACTCAATATTCATTAGAACATACTTGATAAATGGGAAATCATCAATGCCTTCCTGCAGTCTCTGAAAGCCGGATGGATTTTCATTTTTAAGATCCATTAAGGCTCCACCAATACCAAACCAGCCAGGAAGAAAAAACCGTGACTGGTTCCAGCTAAAAACCCAGGGTATGGCGCGGAGATCTTCCAGGGTTCTTGTTCCCGTCCTGCGGCTGGGGCGAGAACCGATACGGCTGTTTTCAATTGCATCAATAGGCGTTGCCCGGGCATAGAACTCCATAAAGCCCGGAGTATGGAGAAGGTTCACGTAGTGTTGTTTGCTTCGTGCGGACAGTTCTTCAATAACATCTTCCAGCGGGTGGTCCGGGGCGAGTTCGGAGTGATACATTCCGGTTCTTGCCGCTGTGCCGGCCAGCAGCAGTTCCAGGTTGTAAGACGCCGTACTCTTGTTTGCATATTGCTGTGATATTGTTTCTCCCTGGACTGTCATTCGTATATCGCCCAGAAGTGATCCTGGTGGGAGGGCCTCCAGGAATCTATGAGTCCTGCCTCCGCCCCGGCTTACAGTGCCGCCTCGTCCATGGAAGAAGCGTATGCGAACAATATTTCTTTTACCGATTTCGGTGAGACGTTTCTGAGTCTTGTAGAGTATCCACTGGCTCGAAAGTATTCCACCATCTTTTGATGAGTCGGAGTAACCGAGCATTACCTGTTGTACCGGCATGTGTATATTCTTTTTTCGCGCTCGAAAAGAGAGGCTGCGATTTATAAACGGGTGATTTATGTATGACTCAAGTATGCCAGGGGAATTTTCAAGATCTTCTATTGTTTCAAACAAGGGAACAACGGGAAGCATGCATGCAAGTCCGTCTTCAGTTGCCACAATAAGACCTGCTTCTCTTGCAAGAAGAAAGACTACAAGAAGATCAGACAGACTGCGTGTCATACTTACAATAATGGATCCTATAGAGCCATAACCGAAAACACGAATATGGGAGGCGAGTACCCGGTATGTACTTATTATTTCATCGGCCTCGCGACCACAGGACATCCCGGGCAGAACAAATGGACGGGTTGAGCGAAGTTCATTATTAATGAAATCCAATCGCTTCTGTTCATCCCAGGTTGCAAAGTCATAATCATCAAAACCGGCCATCTGGAGTAGCTGACTTATCGCTTTTTCATGATACTGACTGTTCTGACGAATATCCAGTCGGGCCATATGAAATCCAAAAACGCGGATGAGCCTTTCAACAGGGTAAACATCATTACGAATAATCCGGTCTGCACCTGTGTGACGGAGGCTTTTGGTGAGAAGATTTATATCTTTGAGGAGGCCCGAGGATGATTTGTATGTTATATCTGACGTCACCTCATGATTTTCTTCCGGATCTCCGTGTATGGGTGGTGGAAACTTTTCAATCAGGAGATTTACAAATTGTCGCCAGGGTTCATCCGGATTCCGATGGACCGCCTGCAGACCTCTTTCACCGAGCTCTCTTGTCATCTCTCCGATTCTTTCCTGGAGTGCTGGAAGAGGCTGCTGGAGCCTGTGGGAGAGGCTGAGTTTACGGGCAAGTTCAACAAGGTTTGTTTTGTGGAGAGTCATGGCTTCATTGCGCATTTCATTCAGGGTTTCTCTTGTTACAGCGGCGGTTACAAGGGGATGCCCATCGCGATCGCCTCCAACCCAGCTGCCAAATGAAAGGCGGGGCAGATTGGCCGGGTCTTCCAGAAGATTCTCATCAAAACCATTGTATTTCCAGGCTTTACGAAGATGGCTGTCAAGTAGCAGTACAACATCCGGGAAAATATTTTTAAGGTAATGAAGTATGTTTCGCCGCTCAGCCGCCACCTCCGGTTTCTTTAAAAGAATTTCACCTGTACGCCATATGCGTTCCAGTCCGGATCTGATTTTTGAACGTATGGCTTCGCGCTCGCTCTCTGTCCACATCTGGTTTTCGAGCTGGACAATAAGGATATATAACTCCCGGTAGTGTTCGAGAATTGTAGCCCGTTTTGCTTCGGTGGGATGTGCGGTCAGGACAGGTTCCGCTCGAATTCCTTTAAGGATATTTGCAAGAGTCGTTTCATTCAGGTCGTTCTTTTTCAATTCCTGAATACTCTCAGCCCACAGTCCATGCAGGTTATGGAGGCCCTGATTTACTTCTACATGGCGCCGATATTGTGCAGCACTGTTTTCCTCGATCATATTCAGAAGCTGGAAGGACATGGAGAGGACTGCAGAGACCCTGAGGCACTGCCTGTTATCAATAAAGACAATCGAGAGATCTCTGTCCGGATAGGGCAGGAAGGGAATAAGATCTTCTTCTCCCAGATCATGTAAAACTTCGGCAAAACAATCCAGAATAAGTGTGAGATCTTTTTTAATTTTTTGCATGAATGCCCCCTGTGCAGACATTATTTCAGGTGAGGAGGGTTCTTTCAACCAGTTTGAGGCCATTTCCGGCAATCTTTTGCGGATATCCGGAGGGCTTCAGGGACGGCTGAACGTGAAAACTACGTTATGCGAGAAAATGTGGAATTTATAAAAAAAAGAGATGACCTGTGCAGCAAGGGGGGATAACGTATAATATGAGTGATTGGCGCATACTGTTTGCAATACTTAGCAAAATGGAGGATGGTTATGGATCCCTTGTGGAAAATTCGTCGTGAAAAAAGTGCCGCATATACACGTAAAATCCTTACAGATTTCCAGCTTTCAGCGTTTCTTAATCCTGACAGATGTACCCTGAGAAGAGAATCGGGTGGAGAGGTGGAGTATGGTCATATAACATTAAATGATGCTCTGAAGAGGCGTCACAGGATATATCTGGCGCACAAAAAGGAAATAAAAGAATTCAGCAACCTTGAGTTGCTGCTACATGACGGCTGGGAAATCGTAACCTGAATTAAAGATCATGCTCAATTATATGAGCACGGATTACCTGGATCTTAGCAAATCCCAGGTCTTCTGATTCAATGGCAGCGTAGCACTCAAAATGATTGACCATTGCCCGTGTGGAGAGGATTGTATCGGTATCTCGACAGGCAGATATGGATATTTCCGGATGGTTCGTTTCATCTTCATCCGGCGAGAACCAGAATTCATATCGTGAATTTGCATCCCTGTCTATCAGTAAAAAAACTTGCTCCTTGATGCGGTAGGAGTTTTTCTGAAACTGCATTTCACCATCAAAAAGCATTTCTGCTTTCCCATCTGAATCAGCTCCCATGTACATCAACTGCAGTCTCACAGGAGACCATTTTTTATCTCCTGGAGTTTTTTCCAACTCTTTATTCCGGCAAAATTTTCTCGGTAAAATGACAGGAGCGGGCCAGAATAGAATTGAGAAAATTTTTTTTTAATACATTTTTTTTATTCCACGAAACACAACGATTTCGTATGAGTTCCTGGAGAAAGGTGTATCCGGAGTAAGTGCAATTAATGGCTGCAGAGATAACATCTTTTACCTGAGGAAATAAATGTTTGAAACAAAGACAGTCATGCGTCCGGTTCGATTCAAAAAGAACCACATATCCCTTGTAAAAGATGCCTATTATTTTTTTCTGGGAGTCAGCTGGGCAAGATTTCTGGGACTTGTTGCTGCCGTTTTTCTGTTTGTAAATCTTTTATTCGGTCTTCTGTATTATGAAACAGGCGGAATTTCAAATGCCGTTACGTTTGCCGACCACTTCTTTTTTTCAACATATACGATATCTACAATTGGATACGGAGACATGCATCCCGTAACCTTCTGGGCACATATAATTGTGACGATTGAAATTTTTACCGGTGTTCTGGGTGTTGCAATGATCACAGGCCTTGTGTTTGCTAAATTTTCCTTGCCCCGCGCGCTGGTTGTTTTCAGTGAAAAGGCGATGATAGACTATGAAGATGGCCGGGGTATTCTAAGCATTCGCGTTGCCAATGAGAGATCAAATCTTATTGCTGATGCAAGTATTAAACTTGTACTTGTGAGACTGGAGCGAAACGAGGGTGGGGAGATTGTTCGTAGATTTCAGGATCTGCCGGCTGTTCGTGGCAGTACTCCTCTGTTTCATCAAGCCTGGACTGTTCGTCATATAATAGATGTAACGAGTTCATTGTATTCACTGGATGAAGGGGCCTTTCATTCGGGAGACCATGCCATTATTGTCACATTTTCCGGTTACGATCCATCCATGGGGCATTTTATTCATGAGAGGTGTGTTTATTTTGCACATGATGTGATCTACGGCGGTAGATTTCTGAATTGTCTTGAGGAACGTGGAAACAATCAGACCGTTCTCAATCATCATAAATTTCACATGTATAAAGTTCTTGATTCAAATGAGCTGGAAGCCCTGGGGGAGGCCATTGGTATTATCGAAAAACTAAATCGATAACTCTCAGAGGGACAGTATTTTTTATCTCTTCTCCTGACTGTCATCCTGTTGTTTGTTACCACTTTATCTGCCTGCTGATTGTCGTGATATATCTTAATTAAAAATACATATCACAGCAATATTTCGGTAATTGTGTAACTCAGTTACCCGGGAGCAGGGGATCATGGCAGGACTTGCGATCGGATTTACTGTAGGTCTGGAAGCGTTATTTGCCGGACCGCTTACAGGTGCTTCCATGAATCCCATGCGATCACTTGCTCCGGCACTGCTTGCCATGCATTTTGGATCTCTCTGGATTTATCTGACGGCCCCTTTTGCCGGTTCTGCATTTGCTGTTTTAATCCACATCTATTTTTATGAGCAGCCTTCTGATAGATAAAACCTGTAACATATGACCGGGAATGTCCCTGAGCTGCAATGACGCCGCCGGTGCATGATAATCATCCTGCAAAATCCTGGATTGCTCACTTGACAGCAATCCGGATCAATTCTATTATGTCTCTATCCGAGGGAGGAACCGGGTGCAAATCCCGGGCTGACGCGCAACTGTAATGGATTTTGTTCTATAAATCCTGTAGCCAGATCTTCCCCGCGTGATATTTCTCGCGAATAAGAATTCACGCTTTACCCGCCAGTTCTCTGTAGATACTGCGGGGGGGCCCCGGATAGACTGGATGATTCCGGGCCCTCTTTTAGCAGTAAAGTTGTCAGTGGAATATTGTAACTGTTCTACTTTCCCGATCTACAGGGAGTAATCCCTTCTGTTCGATTTTAGGCCCGTTTGATTCTATAAGTAACTGTTAAAGGAGTATCTTATGAGTCACTCATTGATTTCTAAAAATGGGGCCGTTGAAAATAACAGTATTGATATCTGTCCTGTCTGCCAATCACCGAATGGTTGTTCTATGGCGTGTAAAGGTGAGTCAGCCTATGACTGCTGGTGTTTTGAGGAGCATTTCCCGGCAGAAGTACTGTATGAAGTTGTAAGCCGTGCGACACACCCGGCCTGTATATGCAGGGACTGCCTCAATGAAATGAAGAAACGTCTGGCTGACGGGTAATCCGTTTATCCAATCATAACATAATGATTACGTAACTGCCGGCCACTCCCCGGAACTGCAATTTCATGGACTGGAGAGTGGCCTCATTTTTGACCGGTTACGTCAATTTATAACCGATTGTTTTCCAGTGCTTTGATCATTCCTTCCGAGTCCCTGTAGCTGGTTGTCTTCCACCTCAGTGAGCTGTCGCTATTCAGGATCGCAAAGAACGGGAGTCCGATATTGAGTTCCTCATAGTCCTTATTCTCAAGAAATGTATCAAAGAAGGGATCCGTATCTACCACCTTGAGTGGGACTGCTTTTTGTATGGCTTCATTAAGATCCTTATTGGACTCCAGAAGCCTGTAGAAATCTTTACAGTTTGTGCACCAGTCCGCATAAAAATCAATAAAGACGGGTTTGTTCTCCGCTTTCGCCAGGGCAAAAGCCAGGTCCGGATCGCGTAAAAAATGAATCCCGGCTATCTCTTCTTTAACTGATTTCTCTTTAATTGTCAGTAATTCTTCAAGCGAAACATTGTATTTCGTGCTGTCACCGACTGCTATTGATGAGACCTGTTTGTCTCCCTGCTTATAATTTATTCCGGCCACAACACTTCCCAGCCCAAGGGCCAGTGCAAAAAGTCCGAAGATAAACCTTGTAAGTGCGGGCCTGTCCCCTCTCTCCGGCGGTCGAAGTCCGAGCAGAGCGGCAAGAGCCAGAAGTGCCAGGCCCAGTAATATAACCATAATGTTCATGTCATCATACCCCAGAACTTGAAATCCTTTTATAATCTGGTACAGTGCAGCAATAAAAATCAGGACCGCGAAGAATACTTTTACACGGTTCATCCAGTTACCCGAGCGCGGAAGCTTTGCTCCGAAGATTCCTGCAAGAAAAAATGGTATTCCGAGTCCGGCACCGAAGGCGGACGAAAGTACTGTTCCGTAAACCGACCAGTATACCGGGTCCGGATTCGCTGCCGACATTCGTGCAATAAAAAGCAGCATGCTCACAAGAGCCGGTGCCACACAGGCTGATGCTATGAATCCGGCTCCCAGCCCCATAACCGTTGTATAAGCAAGTCCTGATTTACTACGGCCTTTTTCAAATATACCCTGGCCGCCTGTAAATGTGATCGGGTGCCAGTCCATTATTGCGAAAGTTAAAAATAAAAATAGAAAACCGGTACCGGAAACTACCACTCCATTTTGCATGAAAGTGTTGAAGGCTCCTCCGCCGATTGCCGCGATAAGTCCCAGAATTCCATAAGCGATGACAGTCCCTCCCCAGTAAAAAAGAGGGTGCAGCCAGGCCGGGACACCCGGGCCTCCGCGTTTCTGTAAAAATCCGACTGTAACGGGAATTAGCGGATAGACACACGGAAACAGACTGCTCAAAAATCCAGCGGCAAGGTATACCGGCAATGCCAGAACCGGATTGTTGAGGCTGGAACCTGCCAGGTTATCAATGATTACTGTAAGGGAGTCAAGCATAGCGGGGTATTAATTGATTAATATGTTTTCTGTAACCGGTCTGTAGCAGATCCCGCGCGTTTCATCGCATACCTGGCTGCGAACGCGCAGGGTTTTTCCAATCAACTTGCTTACAGAGGGGATCTTAAACTCAAACTGACCCTGACCACGCAAGACCTGCGCTTCAAATTCTTTATCATAAACACCCTGCGGTTTGCTGACAAGTGCAGGCTCTCCGGATAGTATTCCGGATTGTACCAGATCGTCCCAGAAAAATGATACAGGAATCAAGTTTTCTTCGGTGCCTCTGTTGAGATATGCATGATGTCCACCGGGTACAACTACATTGAAAATGACTTTCCCTTCATCCTGATTGCTTGTTGCCGATATACGGGCAGATGGAATTGCAGGTTTTGTTTGCTCTGTGCTCTTTCCACAGGATATGGCCGCAAAAGCAGTCATCAGGATAATCAAAAGCAGGTTTTTTTTAATCATAAATCTCTCCAGAGTCCAAATATTGGACCGGGTAATTACATAATCTGTATTGAAAGGATCCTTATTACCGGTCAAACCATTAATAATCCACTCAATGCAACACTCTATGGATATTTAGATTGATCTCAATGCCATTTGTAACGAAAAAAATGGCATTTCCTGTTCTGCGAATCCCTTATTTGAGAATACAAAACCGGGGGAGTTTGTGTTCGAACCTACGGAAATAGAACTGTTCCGACTCCCAGGCACTCTTCCAGGCAGGTTGTATAATCCTCATCTGTGGAACTCAATATACTTGTATAATCAGCAGCCGTGCACTTTCCGGCTATCTGCATTCGACTCCAGTAATCGCCGGAACACTCATAAAAACAGGCTTTTGCTCCTGTGCTGAAATTACTGTTGTCGCTGCCGGGGACCGGGAATTCGGGAGAGAGTGTTTGAGAGTCGCATAGCGCTGCCTCGTCTCTGGGGGATGCAACAGTAATGCTGTAGGCAGACTCCATAGCGGATACATAGATTTCAGTGGCCCCGGCAAGTCCTGTATTATTTGCACATTGAAACGCATTTACCTGTGAATTGTAGCACTCAAGCGTCAGGTTTGTGGGTTTCGTCAGGAGAAGTACAAAAACCTTCAACTCCTCCATATCAACCCGATCTGAACGACTATCGCATCCTGATGTGAATACGGGGAGAGCTAAAAAGGTGAGGATCATTAATAGCTGTGATCCCGGGACCATTTTTCTGATTCTATGAATTTTGTTTGATATGTTCATCAGAATTTCACCTCCAGTCCTGCATTTACCAGAGGCATTCGCATTACCTTGCCCCTGCCTACAGGTTGTTGCAGGGAGCCAAAATCGTAAGTAGATCTCGGATTGTTCGCTGAAAATGGCTGCGCGGATGTCCATGATTTACCATTCTCGTTTTTTCGATTGTAGAGATTGAGAACTTCCAGGAAAACATTTGCAAATCCCCATTCGTAATGGAGAAAACGGTCAATGCGGATATCCAGTCTATGATAAGGTTTTAACCTGGCGCTGTTTTTCAGTTCCGAATATTTGGGGTCAAAGATAACTCGACCTTTGTTTACCTGCCTTCCACCGTCATCACCAACAATGGGAGTGTAGGGAGCTGAAGTCATATAATTCCAGCGCAGTCCGAACTGCCACTCCCTGTTCATCTTGTATCCAAGTATTATATTTACAATCACCGTTCTGTCATACTGGGAGTAGTAATCTTTTGTATTGTCATACTGATTGAGTATGCGGCGTTCGTCTGCTGAAAGAACCATGTCGCGTTCTTCATCCGTTATCACATGTTGGTGATCGTTGTATTGTGATCTGGACCAGTAATACGAAAGCCAGCCATAAAATCCGTTTTTCCCCGGCGCCAGCTCTTTTTTTATGTAAAATTCATAACCCTCTGAATAAGCGGTCCCATCATTGGAGTAACCAAGTCTCGCATTGTAATCCAGTGGATCTCTGAGAAAATCCAGATATTCATTATACTGTCGTTGTGTTCGGATGTCCGCCGGATCTCTTACATCTTTTACTTTTACTGGAGTTACTATATAGGGATCTTCTACAATCAGACTGCGAAAGTAGTGGCGAAATCCTTCCAGTTTTACCATCCAGTTCCCGAATCGCTGTTCGATACCGAGCCCAAAGTGATCGGCCTCTTTCATGAGAAGATCCGGATTGCCCGAGGTGGGGGAGTATGTTCGCGCATC
>JBNKQE010000118.1:0-12781 GCA_050295715.1 Leptospirales bacterium | reverse complement strand
GACAGGGATATCCGCTTGCTCCGATAATGAGCGGACTCCAATTTCTCAATCACATAATACGTGGTGAGTAGTTACAATTTATTATAGAGTAGGTTGAACAGATAAAATGATTGATTTATTATGACAATGAATGCATCGCAGATTGGAATCTTATTATGAATGAATCATTTTTTAACTTAACACCGGATGTTGTTATCCGTTCTGTCGAAGAAGCTGGTTTTCGATCATCAGACCATTGCATGGCATTGAACAGTCTGGAAAATCGAGTTTACGATGTGGGACTTGAAGACGGAAGCCATGTAGTTGTAAAATTTTATCGCCCAGGACGGTGGTCCTATGATCAAATTCAGGAAGAACATGATTTTTTATTTGAACTTAACGAAAATGAAATTCCTGCAGTAATACCCATCTTATTTCCGGATGGACGAACTGTTCAAAAAACAGAAAATATTTTTTTTGCCGTATGGCCGAGAATCGGCGGTAGAATTCCTGATGAATTGAATGAAGAAGAGCTGCAAATAGTTGGAAGAACATTGGCTCGAATGCATAATGTAGGCTCATCCAGAACAGCACATCACAGGGTAAAACTGGACTCGGAACAATACATTAAGCATCCACTTCATATTCTGGAAACAGCTGGCCTCATCCCGCACCATTTAATTGAACGCTACAAGCATGCGGCAAATGATATTGCCTCCTATTATAACTCGTTTCTTGAAAAAGTACCGGTGCATCGTATTCATGGTGATTGTCATATTGGAAACCTATTACGTGGTGATGCCGGGTGGCATATTGTTGACTTTGATGATTTTTTAACAGGACCGGCAGTTCAGGATATCTGGATGCTGGCACCGGGACATTATGAGATAGATATAAGGCGAAGAGAGATTCTTCTGGATGCTTACAGATCATTTCGCGAATTTGATTCCGATTGGTTGCGAATGATAAGACCACTGCAGGCGATGAGATGGATACACTACTCTTCCTGGATTGCGCGTAGATGGGAAGATCCCTCATTTCCATCCGCCTTCCCGCATTACGGTACAGAAGATTACTGGGAACAGGAAGTTGCGGATCTGGAACAGGAAGTGAAGCGTATATTTGAATCTGATAATGAAAGTATAATTGGAAGAGAAACTGAAAACCTGCTGGAAGAGCAGGAACAGTTAACAAATAAGGATTTTTTCTGGGACTGGGATGATACCAGGTAATTTTATTTAGTTAATAATACAGAAAAAAAAATCCTGCTCCAAAACTTATTAAAATACTTTTTTTCCGGATTATTCTCGTCTCATTTACGTGGATTACAAGGATCAAATAGTTTACTATTTTCATAATTACCCAGCTCAAAACAAGATACCTGCTTCAATGTCCGAGTAAGCAATTATGCATACATTATTTCTAGCCAGAAGACTTATTCCTCCTATGCTATTTGGCACACTGGGTATTCTAATTATTATTTTGATTGGAAATGTCCTTTCAGTACCGATCCCGGCAGGCAATTCTAATACAATTAACATATCATCTGTATTTTCTGAATCATCACCAATCAGGATAAATCCCTGGAAACGAAACAACTTTACTGATATTGCAAACCTTATTTTCCTGGGAAGTGAGGACACAAACACATATCCAATTATATACTCATTCAGTTACAACTCTACTGATATTCATTATAATGGGAAAGATGTATTACTCTATATCCCGCACTCACGATTTTCCGGCCGAATATATGTTGTGGAGAATACCTATCAAAATCCTGTCGTAACGGAAAAGAGTGAAATACGTATAACAAATCCTGTATTCATTCGACTGAGCAGCAATAGTAAATTGAGTGTGATTTTAGTAAATAATAATGACCAGAATTTATCTCCAGCACCTCCGGAAATCATTCTGGGATCTCCGTCTTCCATTACTAATTATTTTAATGATATATTTATATTTGAAATGTTTTTCGCAGGAATTTTTCTTACACTTGGTCTGTACCATCTTTCAGTACACATATTGAACGAACGACATACAACGCCATTGTGGTTCGGAATCCTTTCAATATTACTTGCTTTTCGCGCGATACTTGCAGGTGATTTTATAATCGGTGACTTCCCCGAATTCCTGTCCGTAGATCTGCATCAACGGATTTTATTTTTTATATACTATGCAATCATTCCTTTTATTCTTCTATACATTGATTCCATAACGGAAATAACGAGAGCGAAATATAACAATATTATCTTAATTATTACGCAATCTGTTCTTGTAATTATCTTTCTTTTATCGTTCGATTTTCTGCAAAAGACTTTACCGTTTATTCATGGAATTCTCGTAATACTTGTTTTCTGGAAGGGAGTTGAAGTAATATACACAGTAGTTCGCGAATATCGACGAGGGTATCGAACTTTTTTATTTGGCTATATAATTGCCGGAGGTGTGCTTTACATTGATATTTATAACTATTATGTTTACCAGAGTAGCATTCAATTTTTCAATTTCGGTTTTTTTATATTTGCTCTCGCTGAATCATACTATATGGCAGCAAGAAATTCAGAAGCACTTGAGAAGGCAAGGTTTCTAAGTTCCAATCTTCAAAATGAAGTCGCAGCAATGAGTCTCGATTTGAATCGATCACTTTCAAAACTGACAGAATATACTTCCACGCGAAATATTGAATTTGACATTGCTTCAGATATTCAGGGAAAAATTTTAGGAGATTTACCATGCTCCCTTAAAACAACTCATATCGAAGGATTCTGTAATTACCGGGACACGATAGGAGGTGATTACTATAATTTCTTCCGGACCAGAGATGAAAATGATGCAGTAGTAATCGCGGATGCATCAGGACATGGGGCTTCTGCAGCATTACTGACAGCCATGGTTCATATAGCATTTACTGAAGCTTTTCAGTCAAAATCATGTCCCTCAGAAATACTGTATCATGTAAACTCCAGAATAATTGAGGCGGTAAAGGGAGATATTCATCTAACAGCACTCGTAATTGTAATAGAAAAAGATATTATAAATATCGCAAATGCATCGCATATCTGGCCAATTCTTTATCAAAAAAATGAAAACAAAACCAGTGAACTTGAAATTGAAGGAGGTATGTTTATAGGTCTTTTTGATAATTCAATGCAAAATTACAGAAATATAAAATTCCCATTTCTTCCAGGAGACCGGTTAATGCTTGTCTCTGATGGATTTTTTGAACAAAATTCCGAATCTGGTGAGCTATACGGTGAAGAGCGAACAATAGACGCGTTTTACAAAAGCTGTTCCTTCGAGTTAAATGATTCCGTAAAAATAATGCAACGTGAATGGAATTTATTTCGCGGAAATGTCTCAATCAGAGATGACGTTACACTTCTGGTAATAGAAGGAAAGCTTACTTTACAGGGAGTGAAATCATGAAGCGAACGTCTTTCTTTTTAATGCTTCTGATTTTACTCGGAAGTTATATAAATCCCATATGGAGTAGATCATTAAACAATCGACCCGGTTATATGGATTTATCCCGAATTAACATTTCCGGAAATAACGTAGTCCCACTGGATCAAAAATGGCTGTACCAGGAGGGTGTTTTATCCTGCGAAAATAATGTTATAAACTCCAATCAAATGAGCGTCAGTCTTACAAATATTACAGATTCAATGAACAGACAATTTCCCTTTATCCTCCCTGAGAGACTGGTAGGACAAATCAGAATGACTGTGAAGCTTCCGGCATCGGTCGGTGATTACAATATTCTTATACCACCCGTACACTCACCAGGAATGGTATGTATATTCAGTGAATCTCAAAAATCATACATTTCCGCTCTTGAAAATGATCCTGCAAATAATAATAGTTACAAATATGTAAGTATTCATGCAGGCAGTGCATTAGATACAGTAACAATTTATATTTCTTTCAGTGGCAATTACAACTGGCAAAATGGACCAACAGGTGTTCCTCTTTTAGGACTAAAAAATGTTATTGAACAAAAACTGAGACAGAAGAAAAAAATAAGTTTATGGTTTCTGGGTGCCGGATTTGCTCTTGCAATTTATCATTTCTTCTTATTCTCTCTTGAACGTAAAAGAAAAAGTTCACTATATTTTGGAATCATTGCTACAATTACAACATGGCATACCTGTGTTGAATCCAGTTTGCTGGAGTTATTCTTTAGTTCGCACAATAACTATTTGCTTTTGCTAAAAATTCAGACCGCTGGAAATATTCTCGGACCGGGAGCTCTCATTCTATTTTTGAAAGAGACATTCCATCTCAATTTTAATCAATATTTCATACGCTTTATTTATATAACCACGTTTACATATTTTGTTTTTTCATTATTTTATAGTATCAGTTTTAGTTCGTCTTTTGTTGGTGCATTTATACTGCTTATGGCATACCCTGTGGCGTATACAGGAATCAGTATAATCCGGAAAGATAGATTTCACAACATACCCAGAGTAGTTCTCGTTACTCTTGCACTGGTATTTTTTGCCGTTCATGGTGCGCATCAATTGATACTGCAATTTCCATTGTTTTCCGGAGGCGGTCCGGAAGGTTTTTTGATGATTTTTGCAACATTTCTACTCTCCTTTGTAATACTTTATGAAGTCAATACAGACTGGAACAGAGAGCGAAATCTTTCCGTATCATTTGCACTGGAAACAAATAGAAAATCCGGTGAACTACATAGAAATATAAAGGAGTTACGAAACAGGAGTCTCGAGCAGTCCAGAGATTTATCTATTGCCAGCAGAATCCAGCGGAATCTACTCCCTGTTACTCCCTTACAAAAAGGTCATTATACATTTGATGCTTTTAATCAAACACGTGATGGAATTGGCAGCGATAGTTATGACATCTTCTCAATAGATGAATCCTGCCATGGAGTCCTGATGATAAATGCCCATGGCTCCGGAGTTCCGGCTGCACTTGTAAGTGCAATGGCAAGAATTATTTTCGCAGAAGCCGTGCAGGTTAAAAAAACATCATCAGCAATACTTAACCATGTAAGCCAGGTTATGCAATCATCTCTAAAAACAGGAGAATCATTCACCGCATGCCTGCTGTTATTATCAGAAAATGGGACAATTCAGTACTCCAATGCTTCTCATAAAGCTCCCATTCTGATTAAACGCGATAAATCCAATGAATCATTGAAGGTTTTAAAAGGGAAGGCATTCGGACAGGTGAACAACACGGATGATTCAATGACTACCTATGAAACTTCGCACTACACCATGGAAAGCGGTGATCGTATAATCATTTACTCAGATGGATTTATCAGTCAGCCGGTGGAGGGAGGGACTGCATATGGAAGACAATCTTTGATAAAGGTTGCCACTGAAAATATTAACATGCCTGTACATGATATCAGACAGTTAATAATTGGCGACTGGATATCTCAACGCGGATCGAAAACTATCAAAAATGATTCGACTTTCCTCATTATTGGATACGATCCCCCTGTCAACCCTGTGTAAATTTATACAAATTTTTACAGGGACCTTGTTTTACTTTATCAGACAATTCATATTTTACCTTATATGTCATTGACAATTTTTAAAAAGTAACATCAAGTATCCAGTTAGAGCAGGACCAGGTAAGTATGTTATGTCAATGGAAAGTATATTAGATCTATTAGAAGAGCAGTTTGTCGCCGGAATCGCAGTTTGCAATGAAACAAACAGTTGGTCTTTTAATTGTTTCTATGCATACGAATTTTTTCCTCTACGTATTATTTTTATGTCGGGGGAGTCCCGTCATACTAGATTGTTGAACAATTCACCCTCAATTTCCGGGACTATCTTTAATAATAATAGATCAATTCAAATGATCAAAGGTATACAGTTTACAGGCACGGCTCGACGCGTGATTGATAATGTGCTATCAGTACGTAATGTTTATGAATCTCGATTCCCTGAATCAAAAAATATTCCGGGACAGTTGTGGGTTATTGATCCCGAATATGTAAAATTAACGGACAACTCTGTACATTTTGGTTATAAATTCGACTGGTGGAATGAAGTAATATGATCCTTGTAATTGATGCTTTTAACGTTATGTATAAATTTCCTGACCTTGAAGATAAAATGTATCGTAGTGAACTGGAAGATGCCAGAAGGGATTTTCTTAACACACTGTTACGCTTCAAGAATCGATGGTCAAAAAAGCTTGATATTCATGTATTTATTGACGGAAAAAAAAAGCCCGGCGATGATACAGATTGCGAAACAATAAGTGGTATGGAAATAGTTTACAGTAAAGAGTTCTCTGCGGATCATATGATACGTAAATTTGTAAAAGAGACAAAATCCCCTGGTGAAGTCAGAGTTGTCAGCTCGGATAAAGAGGTTGTCTATTTCGCAAAGAAGAGCAAATGTCATGTCCAGTCTTCCGAGGAATTCGCCGTCTGGATAAGCAGGACATTAAGTGGTAGTAAATCTGACACAACAAACATTGATAGTGATGCAGAAGAATCCCCGCCCGTAAGTAAAGATGACATTGCCTACTGGCAACAAATGTTTTCACGCGAAAGACAGGAAAATAAAAAAAGACGATAGAATATCAGTAATACTTGCGTATAGAATGATTGTCACTGTCGCAAAAATATAATGCATTACCATCGCTCACGATTCCTCTGGGTTTGGCAATCTCCGCAATAGTAACAGCATCTCCGTCCTGGTATGTATTACCTGCCTGACCTGCCAGTGTTGTAATAGTTCCAGCGGATATTAGTGCATCATACATATGAATATCTTTAGTGCTACTGTCCGTAAAATACAGATTTGTTCCGTCAGTTGAAATTCCACGAATAGAAGTAAATGCACCGGCTGACGGTGTAATTGAATCAGTGACACCATCACTGATTCTAATGCGTCTGATGGCGTCATTATTTTTGTCGGCAACGTAAACATATATACTATCGGTTGTAAGATGTTCCGGGCTATCAAAACGAGCTGAGTCGGAACTACCATCTACAAAACCCGTCGGACAACTCCCTCCGTTTGAATCACAGGTGGAATCAGAAGGTCCTGCCAGAACAGTGGTGTCCCAGCTTCCAATTACAACCTTCATAATTCTATCATTCCCATTATCACTTATATATAGATTGTTACCATCTGTTGTAATACCAACAGGCGAATTAAATTCTGTATCGGTTCCTGATCCGACCAGATAGCCACCGTTGTATACACCGGACCCAAGTGATTCCACACAACTTTTACACCCGGCGACTGATTCTGTAATTCCAGTTGAAATCTTAACCTTTCTAATTAAATGATTACCCGTATCAGCAATATATACAAACGTTCCGTCAGTGGTCACCCCTTCCATGTTATTAAAACGCGCCGCAGTACCTGTGCCATCAACAAATCCACTGAGGCTTGCCTCTCCACCACCAGCAAGATCTGTCACTGTATAAGGGCTGTTTAATGAAACTTTCCGAATTGTGTGATTCGAACTATCGGCAACAAAAAGGTAGGAACCATCCGTAGTAAGGCCTTCGGGAGTATCAAACCGAGAACCAGAACCCGCACCGTTTGAATAACCGGCTGTTGCTGTTGTTGGTGATCTACCTGCAAGAGTATCAATTACGGGCGATCCGGAAAAAGCAGGGACCTGTGATACAGAGCCACCCATCAACGGAGTAGAAACGCAGATAATTTCAACATCTGAAACACTTAAAGCATTTACTGTTCCCGCATTGAGGTTTAGCGAGCACATCTGGTCTGCAGGCTGTGACTCAAGATTAACCAGATAGGCGTTTCCGTCTGTCAATGTTGTAGAAAAAACAAAATTTCCGGCAGAGAATGACTGGGCATTTGAGTTATTCAGCTGAAGAGTTACGTTTCCTGACAGGCCGGTTATTGTTCCACCGATTGAGTAATTTCCATTTCCGCTCAATAGATTCGAACCAAGCAGGGATAGATACATCATATTTACCTGCGGATCAAATTTCCCACAGGATAGTAACGAAAACTGCAGCAGTAATAAGCTGATAGCGGCTTTTAATACAACTCTGATGTATCTCACTGTAATCAGGCTCCTGATTTTCTGCGATATGGTCAACACATTAAACTGTATCGCTGGTAATACTGAAATATATTGTAATGCCCGGATACTGCCTTGATTGTTTTGATTTCAATATTATCGTATTTGAATTTACTATTCAGTCAATAACATATCTTCTTCAATTAATTTAATGTAATGTCAACAATCAGGTATACTCCAAAAGGATTAACACTTTCGGATATACATATTATATTTTCAGATAACGGGATTATTTCAAAAAAATATATTCTCTCCTGTGCAATTAGAAGTCTTGCTCAATTTCTAACGAAATTTCGCGGGTGGCAACACATCGTGTGTTGCAAGAGGCTGTTTTGGGACAGCCTCTTATTCCACGCAGCCAATTACTGTTTTATCAGTCATCTTACAAATGAAGACATTTCATTGAAAACTTTAATTTACCATATATAGTCATCGGCATCGTTTCTACGATCATGAGAATCCAGAACATGGAAACGATGAACGCGACCCAGAGTAACAGGATTCACAGAGGAAAGAGGTATATGAACAATCGTCTGACCGAAACGGCCCGCCATTTCAATAAGGCGAGATGATGGCGAACGATCAGCCAGGTGCACAACCGCTCTTTTTTCATTAAACTCAATAGCCGCTGCCAGAAGTTTATCTGACGGTGATGAGAATCTCTCGTAGAACTCATCCTGCCAGATGTCATGAAGCCGTCCCGGCGGGTAGGTTAGCATCAAACCCCCGTATGTGCAGCGAAAAATTCCCGGACCAACAACCTGATCACCTGGAGCTGTCGCATAGAAAGCCATATCACTTTCCTGATTGTGCTCCCCCCACCAGACAGCCTTCCATTCAAATTGAGTATCATCTTCGTTAAATATTATAACAACACTACCGGCTTCAATGGCACGCTTGTGTGAATCTTTAACATAAATCTTCCCCAGATGAAGATTGCGTATCGTTTCTCGATAATCAATACCATCCATAAGCGAAGAAGTAAAAGGTATCACCTTCTCCTCTCTTCCATGCATAACACTGCTGGCACGTCCCTGAAGATACCGTCCAAAATCCTCAATGATAATGTCTTCCGGAGGATAGGAGCAAATACCGGATGCAGACATATTCTCTGTCCACTGGCCAGGATACTTTTCCCTTTCAAATTTCTTAATTATATTGGGTGGCGGGACAGGACGTTTTCTCTGTAATTTCAAACGAAAATGAATCAGTTTACTATGACGGTGCATATCATCGAGAGTTAATTTTCTTTCATCGAATTCTTTTGAGACAGCCGGGCGAAGAAAATTCAGGATATCATACATGATTCTCGCAAAGTTATCATTTCCAAATCCACGAGCTGCCATTACCATACGATAGAGGTCAGGAAGAAGCCGTTCTTCAATCAGGCTCCAGTTGCGCGTAAAACGAAAAAATAATTTCTCTTTCTGCGGAGCAAAAAGTTCTCCACTTTCGCGTTCATATCGCTGGACTGCATCACGGTAGGCATATCTTTGAATCAAAATTCGGTTAAAAGCTTGAATTGCTTTCATGTGACGCCTGGCCAATAACCATGTGGTATTAAAATAACCTGGTTGTGAGAGAACCTGAGGTGTTTCCCGGGACAGTATTGAAATACTGTAGTCGACATCACTGTCGCCTGTTTCAGGATTCATATCAATTCTATCCCGTCGATTCAACAATGCTTCAAGAGGTTCCTCCTCATCATAATCGAGTATCTCTTCATCCAGCTCCTCAAGAGTATCGAAATCTCCAATAATATTCTTTTTATAAGCGAACTCTTCCTCTGTCATTTGAAGATATCTTGTTATTCCGGCAGCATGTTTAATCCCGCATACGATTAACAGTGAGACGCGCGAGGTATCTCCATTATCAGTTACTCGAAGCAGATTTCGAATTTGTTCAGCCATATGAATTTCACGAAGTTCATCAATAATATCAACAGGTGTAAGTTTCTTTTCGGAATTTTTTCGGGACTCTTCATACTTCTCATACATTTCAAGGGGGCTCATAACGCGAAGAGAATATGTATCAGGAAAAGCTTCAGGAATCCAGCTCAGAAAATCTTCATTGAAAAGATCAATCAGGTGCCACGGGATCTGCAGCTCATGAGCACTGCGAATAGCTTCGGTAATTGGTTCCAGCGGCTCCATTATATAGTGAATTTCGCGTGAATGATCTTCATGAGAAAGAGTTATGACAGGTATATCATCAACAATCGGCAGTACTTCTTCAACAGACTTTGTAAAGTTCTCAGGCAACTCGATTGCAAGAGCTCCAGGTGGATTTGTCAGCAGATATTCACGCAGTAAAACTGTGTATTCAACAGATGCGTGAACAATGGGGAAAATATGAATTCCTGGGATGACTTCTTTTGTATCTATTTCTGGCCTGGCGATACTCATAGCCTACACATATCCTGTGACCTGTCCCACTGACAAGAAATTTCAAGCAGAAACAATTCTGGCATAGTGTTCTTTTCTACGGACATATAATTCTTGAGATGGGTTGAATCTTATCAATTATCAGGAAAACCGGCCTCATAATCGCGGTAAGCCTGGATAATTTCTTCCCTGGTATTCATTACAAATGGACCACCACGAGCAATGGATTCGCGAATTGGTGATGATGCAATCAGAAGAAATCTTGCTCCATCAGATCCGGATTGAAATTTCCACTCCCTCCCTTCTCCGGAAACTGCAAACTGTCCCCGGGTGATTTGAGAATCCAGGCGGCTCTCACCTGCACGATCAATAGTTCCGGAAATAATTACAATTCCCATGGAATCATCTATGTTCAACTCTCCTTCTATAACTCCATCAGGTTCAAGAGTTACATCAAGATACAAGAATTTTGTCTCTGTTGTGGAAGGACCGCTCACACCGCCAAAGTTCCCGGAAAGAACCTTAACCAATCCGTTATCCAGGGATATCTCAGGAATGCTCTTTGCCGGGATATCCTTATAGGCGGCTGGCATCATCTTTTTGGAAGCAGGAAGATTTATCCATAACTGATAGCCGTGCAATAACCCCTCCTCCATCTCAGGCATCTCACTGTGAATAATGCCGCGACCCGCAGTCATACATTGCATATCTCCATGTTGTAGAAGACCCTCGTGCCCATGGTGGTCCTTATGGCGCATTCGTCCATTTATCAGATAGGTCACAGTTTCAAAGCCACGGTGTGGATGATTGGGAAAACCGGCAATGTATGCCGAGGGATCATCGCTGCGAAATACATCCAGCAAAAGAAAAGGATCCAGAACAGGTAGATCAGAAATCCCAATATAACGAGTAAGCCTGACGCCGGCTCCGTCAGATGTTGCTTCACCCCCGGTGATCTTAATAATATTTCGATACTTCATAAATGCCTCTTTATATATAAGGTATCACTTTACAAAATAATGATTCGATTTTTTTTAACTGAATTCAGATTATTCATGTGACATAAAATGATTCAGCTATCCGATTATTCTGCAAGTGAATGATTATCTGTTATAAACAGATTCAATATTCGTGTTATAAAAAATACTTTTCATTTTTCTATTAAAAATATGAAATAAATTTTATTCCAGACAGAACGATATTCTGATAATTACAAATCTTTCAAAATATTTGAGTCATATTAGAATATATACTATTAATAACAGATGACTCATTCATCGGACAATGGGGTTTTTCTATATGGCTTACGTAATATCCGCAGTCAGCGCAAAGAGCGGCACAGGAAAAACAACTCTTTCCATAAATCTTGCATGGATTCTTTCTGATCCGACAAAGAGAGTTCCACTGAAGATTCTCTTTATTGATGCAGGATACAATGGAACAGCAACACGCGAAATTCTAATGAAAGAAGACCTTGAAGAAACGGGAGGACTTGGAGCAGTCCTGCAACGAAGCCTGACAGGCAACTTTCTACCACCTGAAAAAAATGAGATCTCAGGAGGCGATATTTCCGGAGTATTTTCCGGAAAGAATAAATCGCTTCGGCCCTCGTTACACATTATTCAAGCTGATCAGACACTCTCCAGAGTAGATGAAGAATACTCATCAAGAGGCGAGGAGACTATACAGATACCCGATCACCCTCTACCAGTACCAATTTACTCACTCCTTGCAAAATTAATCGAGCCAATAGAGTATCGCTATGATTTAATATTAGTAGATACTCCATCTCATCCAGGTCTTATTCAAAAGAATTGTCTTTATTATGCAGATTATTTCATTACTCCGCTTACAACAGATCCGGAATCATTTTATGGATTTACGCATCTTGTCGAAAGTCTGGAGAGCGAAAACAGTGCCCTTGTACAGAAAAAAAAGATATGGCCGGCAGTGTTCACTCTCTTTTTTAGATCACGAAGCACAAAAGATGCCTCTTACCGTAAAATTCTCAAGTCAAATTTTGAAAATTTCTGCGACTCAGAACCTATTCTCAACAGACAGAAGGAGCCGCCTCTATTTCTTTCAGGCCCTGAAAAATTTCGACGTATCTCCGATAAAAAAGAGTTCTTTCGTCCTTTCGCTTCAGGGAGGAGCAAATCTGCCATAAAATTTAAAAAAGCGGCATGGGCAATGTGGAATCGAATACAGAGTTAATTATCTGGAATCTCAGTTTTCTATTAAGAGGCTGTCTTAAAACAGCCTCTTGCAACACACGATGTGTTGCCACCGGCGGTTGGAAATTGAGCAAGGGTGTGAGCGATTTGGGAGCTTTGCTTCCGAATCACGTCCGTCGT
>JBNKQE010000117.1:0-12782 GCA_050295715.1 Leptospirales bacterium | reverse complement strand
GTTATATTCGTAGCATTGAATAATCTTGATCTTTCAGATATTGGTCTGTCAGATCTTGTTACATAAATAACTGTATCATTGGATGGCGCTATATCCCAGGTAATCTCAACAGAATCAGGATATGTACTGGATACATGAACCTTAATTCCGCTGATCAGCGGTTTATTATCTGTGGATGAAGCTGGTGTTCCTTCACTTTCCGGACCATTGGCATTCTCGTCCCCTTCAGGAGATGATTCTGGCTGTTCGTCGGATTGAACACTCGAAGGTGTAATTCCGCCTTTTACAGGGAAAAAATCCGTCTTACGGCCTGATGAGGGAGCAATACTATCAATTCCAGGAATAGGAACGGAAGTAGCACCATACAATGTCAGTCCACTGACAAAAAGGACCGTCATCATGGAGAGAGTGGCTTTGGTTTTCATTGTGTAATTCCAGAATCTCATACCAGTTCAAATTTAGTATCGGTCGAATGATATTCATAATCCAGGCACTACAAAACAAAAAAATCAGAAATTCATGGAGCTACCACATATTTATACTGGTGTTTTCCATATTGTGTGAATAATAGAGGATTCCAGACAGACAAAGGATTGGGCTATGCGTGGCTTAGCATATTACGAAGAAGAGTGGTTTCACGAGTATTTACTATCTCCGGAGAGAAAAGAGATTTTTCCTCCCGATCTTATAATGGAACAAATTCCCTGGAAAGGAATTCAAAACTTTCTCGATTTCGGAATGGGTAACGGTTTTTTTCTTCCGTATATACTGAATCGACTGGAACCGGAAGCCCATGTCTGGGGTGCTGAGTGCCAGGAACTTTTGATCGATCAGACTCTGTATAACAAAGTGAAAGATGGAATTGATAATTTTACTCCTTTCTATAATGAAAAAAATGAACACCCTCTCCTGCCAGAGTGGCTCCCCTCCATGGACCTGATTCTATGCTCCTGTGTACTATCCCTGTTTGCCAATCCTTCTCTGGCCATCAGGGGGATTGGTAGAAGCCTATCTGATTATGGAAAGATGGTTGTTCTTGACTGGGAGAAAACCGAAGCACCATCCGGCCCGGAGATCACACAAAAAGTCAGCTCGGATCGAATGATGTATTTTATAAATGATGCCGGTTTTAAAATTATCAATACCCTTAAAATAAACAAATATTTCTATGGATTTGTAATTGTATATGATCCGGACAGTGAAATTCGGGATACTTCATACCAGGGAAATATCTGATTGGATTGGAAATCTCTCTTAAAAAGCAGACTTTTTAAATTTCAGTAATGGTATTTGATAATGGAAACCTTTGAATCGGCTACTAAACCAGGCTCTTCATATTCTCTATACTCTGAATCGATTGATCAGGACTTCCAGATTTCCCGATAGATGATTTAACTCCCCGGCCAACTCTGACATCCTCGAAGCTCATCCAGCTCCGATTCTAGCAACCGCGGCAATGTTTATAACAATGTTCGCAACCTCTGATGATAGTGTGGATATATGAGATCCGTTTTTGGCGAGTTCCTGGCGCCGGCAGCCACTATTGAAAGTTTATGTCAGTTTACCGATTAGTTCACCATTTGCATCGGATGATACAATAATAAAATTTTTTATTGTTCCGCGATCGCTTGTTTCAATGGGATCATTAAAGTATACCGGAAGAGACTCCTGTGAAATAGCCCTTCCCCTCTCTCCTTTTACAGGAGTCTTTTCTACCAGACCGCGTATATTTTGACCAACCATTTTTTGAGTAAAACGTGCCTTGTTTTCGGAAGCCAGAGTATGCAGTCTTTCCATCCTCTCCTGTAATATATTGCCATGGACTCGACCGGGCAATGCCGAGGCTTTTGTATTCTTTCGTGGAGAGTATCTGAAAGAATGAACATGTGAAATTTGAGATTTTTTAATTATGTCCAGAGTATCTAAAAAATCTTCCTCCGTTTCACCTGGAAAACCAATCATTACATCGCTGCCGATGAATATATCACTGTAACTTTTGCGAATTTTTTCAGTAACCCTGACAAACTCTTCGGGAGTATAGGTCCTGTTCATCTCTTTCAGGATACTTGCCGAACCGCTCTGCAGCGGTAGATGAAGGAAATTACAGAGACGCTCGTTACCAAGAAGGTGGATCAATTTCTCGTCCACAAGATCCGGTTCAATGCTGGAGAGGCGAACTCTAAAAGAGTGGTCTTGTTTCAGAATGATTTCAACAAGATCAGAGAGAGTATAACCATCATCCGGATCATCATAAAAACCGGCATTGATTCCTGTAATGACAACCTCATTGATTCCGGACTCATCAATGCTATCCAGCATATTTAAAATATCATTTGAACTTCTGGAGAGAGGCATCCCCCTTGCTGAAGGAACTTTGCAGTAAGTACATCCCTGACTGCATCCATCCTGAATTTTCAGATAGGCCCTGGTCCGGCCTACAGGTAGAGCTGGAGGAAAACCGAAAGGGTTTCCCGATTTCATGGGGAATTGCTGCTCGCTCTTATCAAGCGCAAGGGCATACGGAAGTATATTTGATTTTTCTCTATTGGGGAAGACTCTCTCCACTCCGGATATTTCACGAATAACATCTGGATCGGTATCCGCGTAGCAGCCTGTTACAAGGATTTTACTGGAAGGATTCTTTCTGTGTAGACTGCGGATCAGATTGCGTGAGCGAGAATCCGCCTGGTCTGTAACCGTACAGGTGTTTACTATAATAATTGCAGCACTGTCGGTATCTGTAACATGGTGGAAATGTCCGGAATCATTCAAGATCGCCGCCATCCCATCGGATTCATAGCGATTCAGACGACATCCAAGTGTTACAACCTTAAAAGGAGTGGTAGAGTTCAATTATACCTGATATATCAGCTCTAAATTCGTTTCTCAACCCGCTTGAGATTGAAAGAAGCTCTTGCATTATTTTTATTCAAACGCAGAGCATCCTTATAGTATTTGACTGCTTCTTGAAACATGGCAGTGGCCTTTTGTGCATCACCATTTTTCAAAGCAACAATCGCGTTTTGTTCAATTGAATAGCCCAGGTTATTCATCAGATCATCTCTTACCGGACTGTTAATCGGGGCATATTGCAATGCTTGCTTGAGTCGAAACTCGGCTGATTCAAATTTATTTTTTCTTAAATAGAGAAGTCCATCCATGTAGATGGCCTCAAAATAATTTACATCCAGAGCAATGATATCGTCCACAGTTTTTTGTGCTGCCGGGTAATTGCGGGCAAGATAGAATGACCTTGCGACTTCCATTTGCAGCGGCAATTTATCATTCGTCAGAGGCAGAGCGGATCGGGCCATATAGATTGCTCTGGAATAGAGTTTTTGCTTTCGCAGAATCCCTGCAAGGATAAGACGGGGTTCATATCTTGCTGGATAATCCTGGATGGAGTAATTCAGATGTGCTACAGCAGAGTTGAAATCCCCCAGTTTATTGTAGTTTGCCGCAGCCAGCAATCGAAGTTCATAGGCTCCGCTATGTGTGGCAAATATCTCTCTTACCTTTTCAAGAGAATCATTGAATTTCCCGCTGCTATAGAGAGACAGGGCATCCGTATATCCGGGAAGGTGTTCCTGAGCTCCAAGTTTTTGAGAAAATGAAAATATAAAAAATGCAGCTATGAGAGCTGTAAATCCGGGAAGCCTGACAGTCATTCTGAATCTCCTGCCCGGAACAACCGGGAAGCTTTTCGGATATTTTGCAGCAGACGTGAAGTCTATATATTTTGAAGTATTAGGGAAATTCATAATTTTTATTTTCTTTGGTTTTTGTATAATGAACAATAACTCATTTGGCGGAAAATTGATTCAGTATTGTCCTGAAAGCAATATGAAGACGAAAATGGTTATCGAACCTCTGGTCTATATTATCGGCAGGCAGGCCGGTGATCCTGCTATTTTACCTGCTCTTGTGCGGGCTCTTTTTTTTCCACTGAAAAATTTTTTGAAGGATTTCGGACCAGATATTCTACCTGCAGGGTGTCGCTTCGCTGTGTAAGAAAATGCTCAATTGCTTCCTCTCCTACAACACGAGTTGTATCGTAATAGAGAACGGGTAAATCCACACGAATATCAAAGATAATATAAGGGTCTGCATAAGAGGGAGTGGACGGGGTAAAAAAACTCAGAGGTAAGAGACACTCTCCTGTATAGGACTCACCACGAGTCATGAAGTCGTAGCGGCAATGGACCCGGGAGGTTCGTGACGGATTACCGTCACGAAAGAGCGGTTTAAGTTCACAGATTGCGGCCAGGGTTCGATTGTTTTGAGTATACCTTCTTCGAACCAGGTGAACCAGATAAACCAGTCCACCTGATGCAAACAGAAGAATTAAAACAATTCCTAACTCCTGTGCAATCTGTGCCACTTCACTAACTCACCTGTCCTGAATTCGCTGGACGGGCTGAGGGGGAATCCTGATCCCGGGAGACCAGATTTCCGTTTCGGTCGCTGTTGCGCCCACCCCGGCGTTGCAATTCCTCTTCTTTTTTTCTGAGAACACTGCGCTTCTCTTCTTTGACTTCCTCGTATTTTTCCCAGGGAATCTCTGTAAATGAGAGGCTCTCTTCCTCAGTTCCTTCCTCATTTGTAACGGTCTTCACCGTTCCATGAATTGCCGTTGGTTCTTTATAAGCCCCTTCCAGCATACGATTTGCCATATAATCTTCCACTTCACGCTGAAGAACTCTTCGGAGGGGCCTTGCTCCATATTTCTCATCAAAACCAAGTTTGGAGATATAATCACAGGCAGCCGAATCAAGCTCCAGGTTAATCATCTTGTCAAACAAATGTACATTCATCTGACGAACCATAATCTCAATAATCTTACGAATATGTTCTTGAGAAAGGCTGTGGAAAGTAATGACTTCATCGATACGGTTTATAAACTCAGGATTGAAATGCTTCTTGAGCTCTTCGAAAGCCTTGTCTCTTTTGCTTCGTTCACGGCTTTCACCCTGTCCGGCAAATCCCAGCTTCCCGCCTTTCTGCATCTCCCGTGCACCAATGTTTGATGTAAGGATGATCAGTGTATCCCGAAAATCGACTTTTCTTCCATGAGTATCTGTGAGGGTTCCCTCTTCGAGAATCTGAAGTAAAAGGTTGAAAATATCCGGGTGAGCTTTTTCCACCTCATCAAAAAGGATTACAGAGTATGGATTTCTTCTCACGAATTCGGAGAGCTGACCGGCATCATCATATCCAACATAGCCGGGAGGAGACCCAATTAGCTTGGATATGGAGTGCGGTTCCATATATTCTGACATATCCAGGCGAAAGAGTGCACTCTCATTTCCAAAAAGGAATTCGGCCAGTGCCCTCGCCAGTTCCGTTTTTCCCACACCGGTCGGTCCGAGAAAAACAAATGATCCGGATGGCTTGCGAGGATCTTTGAAACCTGTACGCGATCTTCTAACAGCACGGCTTACATTCTTAACAGCATCTTCCTGCCCAACAACACGGAGGGCCAGTTCATCTTCCATACGGATTAGTTTGGTAGCTTCTGCCTCTTCGATACGTTCCAGAGGAATTCCTGTCCAAAGGCTGACAACCGAGTAGATATCTTCCGGCTGAATTTCGACGGAAAAATCCGATATCTTCTCCTGCCATTTGTTGACTTTCTCTTCCAGAACATCTTTCTTTATATTAATTTCATCACGAATCTGAGCGGCCTTCTCGTATTCCTGAGCCTTGACCATATCGTCTTTTTTCTGGGCCAGTGACTTGATTTCCTCTTCCATGTCGAGAATCTCTTCCGGACGTGAAGAGTTTTCCAGTCGTGCCCGGGATCCGGCTTCATCAATTACATCAATCGCCTTGTCCGGAAGGAATCTGTCATTAATATACCGCTCGGAAAGTTTTACTGCAAGTTCTACCGACTCATCGGAATACTTCACCTTGTGGTGCGCTTCGAAGGCCTTTTTCAAACCCTTCAAGATGAGGATTGTATCTTCCATAGAAGGTTCTCTCACCTGAATTGGTTGAAAACGTCTCTCAAGAGCGGAGTCTTTTTCAATATACTTCCTATATTCGGAAAGCGTTGTGGCACCGATTGTCTGGATCTCGCCTCGAGCCAGTGCCGGTTTTAACATATTGGCAGCATCAATGGCACCTTCTGCCGCTCCTGCGCCAATCAGTGTATGAAGCTCGTCTATAAATACAATTATGTTTGTGGAGCTTTGAATCTCTCTCATTATCTTTTTGAGACGATCTTCAAACTCACCCCGGTATTTTGTACCGGCGACAAGTGACGCAAGGTCCAGTGCGATAACTCTTTTTTCAAAAAGTATATCGGGAACCTGATGACCTACGATACGGTCTGCAAGCCCTTCCACAATGGCAGTTTTTCCCACGCCGGCTTCCCCGATAAGAACCGGGTTGTTCTTTGTCTTGCGGCAAAGAACCTGAATAACCCTTTGAATCTCCATATCCCGTCCGATTACAGGATCCAGTTTTTTATCACGGGCAAGCTGCGTAAGATCACGTGCAAATTCATCAAGGGTAGGTGTGCGCGATTTTTCCTGAGCGCCCTGACGCCCCTGGGGGGTTCCCGTACCTGATGTTGCCACACCGAGAATTCTCAGGATTTCGCCTTTGATAACGGAATAATTCACACTGAAGTTTGCCAGGCTTGCTCCCGCAACATTATTGCTGTCTCGCAGGAGTGCCAGCAGGATATGCTCCGTTCCCACATAGTTGTGCTTCAACCGCTTGGCTTCTTCTTTTGAGTAGTCTATAATTTTTTGATACTTATCAGGATTTGGTGAAATATCAAGAAGCAGTGTACTGCCGCCCTGCTTTGCCCGTCGTTCAACCTCTTTTCTTAGCTCATTGAGATCGATATTCAGGTTCTTCAGTATTTTTATGGCGACAGAGTCTTCTTCCCTCAGCAATCCCAGGAGTATATGCTCCGGACCGATCATGTCATGGCCCAGCCGCTTTGCTTCCTGCTGGGCATACTCATTGATTACCCGTTTTGCTCTTTTTGTAAAATCAAACATGCTTGACTCCCGATCTCTGGATCACTCTACTCTTTTAATTTAATTTATCCAACAGGATATTTCTAGTTAATACTTATATAGCTCTGGCTTTATTTTCGGATAGGAGATACTGGCTTCACACAATAATGTGTCTTTTAGCTCCTTTTTCTTGCTGTTATCTTAATAATCAGTAAGAAAAAATACCTCGCTATATTATAAGTTCTCTTTTTCTCTTATGGGAACAATCAAAAACTGCTTTCATTTCTTAAAAACTAACATTTTTGTGAAAAAGTGACACTATTCTTCAACTTTCTCTTTAGACTCGGAAAAAATTTTCTTTCTTGCATCTCTTTCGGCCTGAATCAAACGCTTGATAAGCATTTGTATCTGATTTAACCTGGTTGCCACATTTTTCATATCTCGGAATCGGGACATGGACAATTGCCAGACCGCATCTACATCACTGCCCTCACCGGATTTGCCCCGGATCTCCATTCCGTAAGATAAAAAGGCATCCTTCCAGCGTCCCAGATGCCCTTTTTTATAGAGAGCGCTCAGGTCAAGCATCCAGGATACCCTGATTCCGGCACCGGAGTTGGATGGGCACCCTCCGAGATAACCAAAATCTTGCAGGTATTGCCAGTGCAGCCATTCATCCAGGGAGAGGATTTGTTTTAATGCATCGGAAACAAACCGCATTGTTTCCCGGAAATCCCTTCCGGGCAAAATCCATTGAACTCTAAGGTGATCCTCATCCCCACAGTAGAGGGTGAGTCTCTCACCTCCGATCTTTGTGAACTCATAAGCATCAGTGATTGTCCCGGAAATTTCACCTGATTCCTGCCTGCTCTCCAGGTAACTCCGGGGAACGTGACCCTTCCTTATTTGTTGAGACAGAAACTGATCGGCCAGGTTTCTGATTAGTGTGAAATTTTCACTCAACAGGATATTACTCAGGGCATCCTGTCCTGGCTTTCCCAGCTTTCGTAAATAGGGGACTCCGGCAATATTTCTTGCCAGTCTGACACGCGTGCTGATGAGAATCCGATCTTGGCTCTGATTAAACTCTTCCGGCTCCAGGTATGAAAGCGACCGGTCCGTATTTAGAAGCTCTTCGCGCTTCCAGGGATTCAAAACGATCTCCATTAGCTCTTCGGATCTGGCCTGGGCCAGAGAGGAGACGGGTGTGCTCATTTCTCCCGGTCGCACCTCTCCTGCAAAATATTTATCCATTACGGGCAGAATTTCTTCGCGAAAGGCAACATAGCATTCCGAGCAGCCAAGATGGCCTGTGCGAAGAAAATCCTGGAGGTGGGTTTTGCAGGAGGGACATACGCGGCTGTTGTCTCTGGCAATAAAAGAGAGACACTCTTCGCAGTAGTGGGAATATTCCCAGCCCCACTCCCCGGGCTTTCCTGAGTGAACTGTTAAAGATTTTCCACAAGAGGGACAGAACAATGAATCACCCGATCGTAATTAAATCTCACCCGAAGTTAAAACACCTAGCCAGCCCAGGGGATCAGTTTTCCTTCCAGAAGCCGGTAGCGATGAGGTACTCTTGTTGCAAGCTCTCGGTCATGAGTCACCATCAACATTGTGAATTTTAACTCTTCCTGCAGCTTCCATAGAAGATCTGCCAGTCTGTCAGAGTTGTGCTTGTCCAGGTTACCGGTGGGCTCATCGGCAAGTATCAGTTTTTTACCACCGATCAGGGCCCGTGCAACACCGGCCCGGGCCATCTCTCCCCCGGATACCTGGGAAGGATAATGGTTGAGACGGTGGGAGAGGCCAACGTATCCAAGCATCTCTTTTGCTTCACGGGATGCCTGCAGAAATGATGTCCTCTGAATCAGTCCGGGCATCATTGCGTTCTCCAGAATTGTGAAATCGGGAAGCAGGTAGTGGTGCTGAAAAATAAATCCGAGATCGCTGGCTCGAAACTGCTCCTTCTCATATTCACTCATAGATGTGATATTTCGTTTTTCAAAGTAAACATCGCCACTCGTATGAGTATCAATGGTTCCGATTATATGCAGGAGCGTACTCTTTCCTACTCCGGAGGCGCCTTCTACTGAGATGATCTGACCGTGGTAGATATCCATATCCAGTCCATCCAGAACCCGGACAGTCTCTCCCTCTCCACGATACTCTTTTATGAGATTTCGTATTTCGATAAGTGGTGTTTGCTGCTCAGTCATTACGGATAGTCTCCACAGGATCAAGGATTGCCGCTCTTCGTGATGGAAAGTATCCTGCCAGTCCACTCAGAATCATTGTTGTCAAAGCAACGCCAAAAATGACATTCATATCAGCGTAGACGGGTAAGTGGTCAAAGTAGTAAATGTTGCGCGGTATCAGTTGTACCGGAACACAGTTCCCCACAAGCCACTGGCAGCTGCCATTGAGTATCTCTTCAATCAACTGTATAATAGATTCCAGCCGATTGGCGATAAAAATTCCAAGTGCTCCTCCGAGAGCGGTTGAAAGAAAACCGATCAGCATGGAATGGGCCGTAAAAATTACAATAATTGAAGTTGTTGGAAGTCCCATGGATCGGAGCATACCTATACTTCTATTTTTGGATTTAACAAGCAGGTGGACCGTAACCCAGATTCCGGCTACACCGGCAATAATCAGTAATCCCATAATGATGATCATAAGTGTCTTTTCAAGCTGCAGTGCTGCCAGAAAGTTACCGCGTTCATCTTTAATAGTGCGGATCATAAACGAGTAAGGATTTCCGGGAAGGAGCTGTCTGACCTCATGCTTCATTCCATCCAGGTTGGAAAGGTTGTTCAATTGCACTATAACCTCGGTTATGTTATCATGCATGAACATGGCTCTCTGGGCCGTTTCCAGGGACATGAAAATTATATTCAGATCAAATTCATAATAACCTGTTCTGAAGAATCCGGCAATGCGAAAGTCCTCCTGGCGGATCTGCATACCTTTTGAGATAGAACCGCCCTGAGGAAGATAGAGCTTTATGCGATCTCCGACCTTCCAGCCGTAATACCTGGCCATCTCCCTTCCAATAATTACAAAATTCCCGCCCTTGAAGCGGCGGAGTAAATCAATATCATAGTGAACAATGCGCGGAAAATCTTTTAACTCACCCTTCTCAATATCTTCCGGATTTACTGTGATGGCCCTGACGGCCTTCCCTTCAAACTGATTTTGAATTTCAAGAAGTGCGTTAATAGAGATACTGGGAAAGACCGAACGTACTTTTCCTTTCAGATCGGGACGCTCGGAGACTCTTTCCAGAAGATTGCTTGAAACATTTTCCGAAAACGCCTGGTTCTGCTTGTTGATTGTAATATGGTAACCGGAGTTCCACAGTGATCTGTGAACCTCCTGCTGGAAGCCATTGAAAACGGAGAGGACAACGACCATGATGAATACCATCAATGACATAAAAATAAATGAGAGTCGTGTACCAAGGCTGAACACAACCGTGCGTCCCTGCCCCCGAAGATAGCGTAATGCTATGAATATTTCAAGAAAGAGTCCTTTAAACATAAATCCCTGCTAATGGTATCGTTCCATTGGGACGTTACGAGTATATCAGGTCAAGGAACATATAATCGGAGTATATGATTTTATTGTGGCCAATCCTGCCAGTCTATTCGAAAATGACAACCTGTATGAAACGGTTACTGGAAATCTCCTTTCTTGTCATAATTCTAATATACTTCGGATCCTTTATTGTAGGACGGCCCTCCCTGGAAAAGGGAAAGGCATCGGACTCTTACGGACTGGATGAGAGCGAATCTCTGGAAATCAGTTCCGATTCAGGGGACAGGAAGGCTCCTGAAGTCAAAATAGTCCTGGATCCAGGACTGATCCGCAATGTGTATTATATCTCAAAAGCGAGATCCGTTCTTGATGATCCGCTTCTTGAGAGCGACTCCAGGCCCGAAAACCTCTTTAGAAATCTGGAACGAGCTTATATATTAAATATTTTTCTGCTGATAATTGCATCCGCCTGGTGTATTCTTACTTTTCTTGGAATTTATGCACGGATTGGAAATCACTGGTTTTCCAGACCCATGACCGTGATGATTGTTGCTCCGTCAACGTTTGCACTGCTCCTTATAATCTCCATTGTTAGAAAAGATCAGATTCTGAATATAGGATTTCATCCCCTGGCGATTCTAATGCTCGTTTTCGAGTCTCTTCTGCTCGGTATCGGAATGTGGATGCTGTACGGCTTATCCTTTCCTCAGCTTCCTTCTGAGAAGAATGCTCTGCGACTGGATTTCATGGACCACATGCGAAAATCCCGCACATCCCTGAGGTCCGTTCTCTCGTCCGGAGTAAGGATATTCTCTCATATCGTTGTAATCGGAGTAACGGCGCTTGTAATCTCAAATGTTTTTTTGCTGCCCCTTTATACAATGCAAACAGGTTTTCCGGGACTCTTTTCAGCTCTGCTTGTCATCGGCCTTCTGATTCTTTCCGCATTTTATGTTACTGCTTATTTCAGGGTGTCAAAAAACCAGGGAGGTAGTGGTGATCCATTGACCTCCGTCTCTTTTCTGGGATTTCGCTTTATAAGCAATGGTCTGTTTTTAACGGGAATTGCAGCTCTTGTCGTTTTGATTCTCGGTGTTGTTGTGATTACGGCACTTGTGAATACAGGAGTCCTGCAGGCTTTCAGCCTGCTGCCAACACCGGAAGGACTTTGATCCGGCATTTCTTTGCAGACTCAGGATTAACATAATGACTGTTCATACTGAGTGACAGTCATTATACTTCTTACTACACCGGGCTGTAGAACAGCAGTATATACGATTGCATCAACGGGGCGCTGCTACTTTGCCCTGCCCGTATCGGCGGATGGGAACTCCTCAATAAAAGTTAATTCACGGTTTCCCTCTATTCAGTTTTGAGCATATAGTCCGATGATCAAATAGTGGGCAGGAACGAAAAGAGCTGGATAATGACTTTGTTTCAAATTCATACATCATCAACAGTCAGAGTAATCCTTCTTTCCGGGATCCTTCTTCTATATATACCCGGAAAGGTCTGTAGCACTCCGTCTGACTCAACTGTGCAGGAGTATTTATCTCGCGCGAAAGAACACTTCTTTGCCGAAAGATACAGTATAGCTCTTCGTCTTTTCAATATGGTTCTTGATAAAGATCCGGAGAACGTGGAGGCCTACTCGTTCTCTGGCGATATTCTTCTCAAGCTGGGTGATGCAAAAAAAGCCGAAAAGAGATTTCGCATCGCTTCTGAATTATCAAGTGAGCCATCCAGAGAGTATTTTCGACTGGGCCAGGCGCTCTACATACAGAAGAGAGGGACAGATGCACTGGAGTCTTTTCGAAAATCCCTCTCTTACGACCCTCAGCTCCATATAAACCGTTTTTATATAGGCCTTGTCTACCTTCGTTTGATAGGAGATACGCAGGCAACAATTGATCACTGGGTTGCTTTTCGCAAACTACTCCCCGATGATCCCCAGGGACCGGAGATTGACCGGGCCATAGAGATCCTTCGCGGCGGGAATTTTTTACCGGAGGAGATGCTTGATCCGGAATTGACCGGGCTGCGTTCCGGCAGCCAGGGAGGATGCTATCCGATGGTTCCCTGTCAGCAGTCCGGTGGTCAGCAATCCGGAGGTCAGCAGTCCGGTGGTCAGCAGTCCGGTGGTCAGCAGTCCGGTGGGCAGCAGTCCGGTGGGCAGCAGTCCGGTGGGCAGCAGTCCGGTGGGCAGCAATCCGGTGGTCAGCAGTCCGGTGGGCAGCAGTCCGGTGGGCAGCAATCCGGTAGCCAGCAGTC
>JBNKQE010000116.1:0-12816 GCA_050295715.1 Leptospirales bacterium | reverse complement strand
AGCTTAATAGTTCAAGCAGTAGTAACATACTTTACAGCAGGTGCAGGATCTGCACTGGTAGGAACCCAAGCCGCAGCCGCAACGGCAGCAAGTACAGCCGCAACCGCAGCAACAGGAACAGCCGCAGCTGCCGCAGCTGCTGCAGGTCAGGAAGCTGCAACAGAAGAGAAGAAAGCGGACGATGGTGTTGCCGTATACACCTCCTCCACGACCGAGGAACAGGAATCGTCAAAAGACGAATCTAAGTAACAAAATCGGGTCGTGGAAGCACGGCCCGTTTTTATAAGTGGGTTGCAGTCGAGACCCAGGCCAGGTGGTTCGGGCAGAGTTCTGAAATGCCAGCTTCCACATTGATAACGGCCATAGGGCACAAGTAAAGAGATAACCAGAAGAGTCATCTCTTCAAACGGCATACATACTGTGTTCCTCCCGACTGAATATTATAAATCAGAATAGTTCTTATAAAATATTGAGGTAAAAGATGGCAGAGGTAAAAACTGAGGATCTCAAACGTCTCCGTGATATGACCGGAGCGGGCATGATGGACTGCAAAAAAGCACTGATCGAATCCAGTGGGGACATTGACAAGGCCGCTGATGCATTGCGTGCAAAAGGTGTAGCCAAAGCTGCAAAGAAAGTGGACCGTTCCACTGGAGAGGGCAGAGTGGTCAGCTATATTCACGGGGAAGGCACTATCGGTGTCATGATTCAGATAAACTGCGAGACGGATTTTGTTTCTCGTACTGATGAGTTTGAGGCACTGGGAAAAGAAATTGCCATGCACATAGCTGCAATGAATCCTCAGGCTATAACATCTGAAGAAATTGATCCCGAAGTTGTTAAAAAAGAAGAGGAAATTATCCGGGAACAGCTGGAAAACGAAGGCAAAAAGCCAGAACAGATTGAGAAAATCATTCCGGGAAAAATCAAGAAGTATATGTCAGAGATATGTCTGCTTGATCAGCCTTTCGTAAAAGAGCCTAAAAAAGCGGTTTCTGATATTATCAAGGAAGCAATTTCTCGATTCGGTGAAAATATCACTGTTGAGCGATTTGTAAGATACCAGATAAAGTAAGTGTGGGATCTATGAGTAAAGGACGATTTCCATACGAACGCATTATGTTGAAACTTTCCGGGGAGTCATTTACAAGCCCCGGGAAGCTTGGTATTGATTTCGAACGTGTCCGCACTGTTGCTTATCAAATAAAAACCTGTCATGACGCCGGTGTAAAAGTTGCGGTTGTTATCGGTGGCGGTAATCTCTTTCGCGGCCAAAAAGCTGCCGAAAGCGGGATGGATAGAGTTACAGCCGATTATATGGGCATGATGGGTACAATCATCAACGCTCTTGCACTGCAGGATGCCTGTGAAAAGATCGAATTAATTACCCGCGTTCAAACTGCAATTGAGATGAAATCGATTGCAGAAAGTTTTATAAGAAGAAAAGCCCTGCGTCATTTAGAAAAGGATCGTATTGTTATATTTGCCGGAGGAACCGGAAATCCGTATTTTACAACAGATACAACCGCAGCATTGAGAGCCATCGAGATCGGAAGCCAGGTAATACTTAAAGCGACGAAAGTGGATGGTGTATACGATTCCGATCCTGTAAAAAATTCGGATGCAAGGCGCTTCAAGCAAATCGGTTATATGGACTCTATACAAAGACGATTGCAGGTTATGGATTCTACGGCCCTGACACTCTGCATGGATAATGATTTACCGATTATTGTCTTTGATATTTTCCAGGAAAACAGTTTGAAAAATCTACTGGAGGGAGGAGATGTTGGAACAATTATCTCCTCTTCGGAAGAAACTATTTATGACTAACAGCGAAGATACATCAATTGATTCAATAATGTCCGATGCTATGGAGCGGATGGAAAAGAGTATGGAATCTCTTAAGAGAGAGTTCTCTACAATTCGTGCAGCTCGAGCATCAACGGGAATGGTTGAACATGTTCAGGTTGAGTATTACGGTTCAATGGTACCTTTGAACCAGGTAGCGACAATTTCCATTCCCGAACCTCGAATGATTATGATTACTCCTTTCGATAAGTCGGCAATGAAAGAGATCGAAAAAAGCATACTTAAAAGTGATCTTAATTTGACTCCTCAAAATGACGGCAGTGTCATCAGACTTATTCTTCCTGAGCTGACCATGGAACGCCGTCAGGAGCTTGTGAAGCAGGTAAAGGGGAAGCTGGAAGAGTCAAAAGTCTCCCTGCGAAATATTAGAAGAGATGCTAATGACGAAGTCAAAAAAATGAGCGGTAAAGGACATTCTGAGGATGAAATAAAAGCATCTCAGGATGATATCCAGAAAATGACAAATGAATACTCTCAAAAGCTGGATGAGCTGGCTTCACAGAAGGAGGAGAGCATACTGAGCGTGTAACGTATGTTGCGCTTATCTCTGGATAGAAAGGCGGCTCAACAGGCCGCTTTTTTTGTATGCTGACTAAAATGGATTCCAAGGAACTGGATCACTTAATACATAAACTTGACCCGCAAAAAATGCCGCGTCATATAGCCATAATTCTTGATGGTAATGGCAGGTGGGCCACAGCAAGAGGACTATCCCGGTCGGAAGGGCACAGAGCTGGAGCGGGTACTGTTGACAATCTTCTTGAGTTTTTTCTCCGGCTGGGTATCCCTGCTATATCGTTGTATGCCTTCAGTACGGAGAACTGGAAGCGGCCGGTTAGTGAAGTAAGTGCTATCTGGAAGCTTTTAAATGAATTTTTCGAAAAGAGACTGGAGTTCTGTAAAGAGCGAGGTATCAAAATTAAGGTGTCGGGTAATATTTCCGCGCTTCCCTCATCGTCCCGTGAAGTTGTAAAAAGAGCAGTTGCCGAAACTGCAAATGGAAATGCCTTTACTGCAAACTTCTGTGTGAATTATGGTTCCAGGGCAGAGATACTTCATTCAGTCAATCAGATCCTGAAAAACCGGATGCGGTTATTCAGACGGGGCCGGATTTTTGCCGCATTAAAACGTGTTTCCGAAAAAGAGCTGGAGTCGGGTTTTTATACTGCTCCTCTTCCGGATGTTGATCTGCTTATTCGACCGGGCGGAGAGATGCGGGTTTCTAATTTTTTACTCTGGCAAATTGCCTATGCGGAAATAAAAGTGATTGAGACTCTATGGCCTGATTTTTCAGAGCAAGAGCTTGTTGAGACGTTATTGTGGTATCAGGATCGCGATCGGCGGTTTGGTGGCCTGAATAAAACAGGAGACAAAGATGAGTGAGACTGTAAAAAGGATTTTATCAGGAACTGCACTGGCGGCAATTACTTTGATGGTACTTACCTGGTATGATTCGTTAGTATGGGTATTCCCACTTCTGTTTATTATGATATTTGCTATTCTTGGAGTCCAGGAATTCTATCGTCTTGTTGACAGGGGTGTAGATGGTGGACCTTTGCGAAAGACAGGTCTTATCTTCTCAGTTCTGATTGTATTATCTTTTTACTTCAAGTTACTTGATATTCAACAAACAGTAAATTTCCAGGATCTGCCTTACTGGATGCAAATACTTGCAACCATATTTTATCCTGGTCAGAGCGTTACGACTGTAATAACAATTCTATTTATGATCTCCGCTTTATCGGTGCAGCTTATGACAAAACCGCTTGATGGAACAATTTATTCTGTATCCACAACTGTGTTCGGTGTAATCTACATAGCAATACCGGTCTCGCATGCTCTTCTTTATATGACTTCGAGCCGCGGAATTTACTATCTTATCTTTGTAATGCTGGCAACGACTATGACGGATATCGGGGCATATTTTGCCGGTCGATGGTTTGGTCAGCATAACGCAGGTCTTACCGTCAGTCCCAAAAAGACTTATGAGGGTTACGTCGGTGGTTTTGTCTTCAGTATAATTATAATGCTTGTGTACGCACTTTATATCCCGGGAAAAATCGGTATGGAAAATGTGGAGGCAATCTTTGGTTTTCAGGAGACGGTTATTGTCACACTATTCATTTCACTGGCTTCCGTGGCCGGTGATCTGGCAGAGAGTGCACTGAAGCGCGATGCGAAAAAGAAGGATTCCGCATCGCTTATTCCGGGACATGGCGGATTTCTTGATCTTGCCGATGCGATATTTTTCACATTACCTCTATTTTATTATTATCTGGTGGTACGACAGATGCTTGGATACCCGGTGTAGCAAAACAGAAGCTATGAATACAACTGATTCTGCACAAGATGCACATAATATATTTTCGCCGGGGCTCGCTTTAACCGGTTACAAACGGTCAATCCGGACAGATAAACTTATTGTCCTTGGTGCATCCGGGTCTGTTGGATCAACCGCATTACGATTTCTATCTCGACGCAATGACATGGAACTTACCGGTGTGAGTATCCATACATCTATTGATAAATTAAGAAAGATCATCCATGAATTTCCTGATATAAAATTTGTCGCACTGAGCTGTCCTGAATCATCTGAACAAAATATCAAACTGCTTCGATCTGAATACCCCGGAATTACATTTTTTGCCGGAGAGCAGGGACTGATAGATCTGATTGATGCCGGAGTTGCCTCCGGTGTGGATACTGTTCTTACAGCTGTAGTCGGGGCAGCAGGTATTCGAGCTACAGTTCGAGCCGTGGAGCATGGTCTGAAGATTGCTCTTGCCAACAAAGAGACACTTGTAACTGCCGGACCCTATATTCGCAGTCTAATTCGTAAACAGGCTGTTTCCGGTAAAAGAATTCCTGTAATTGTTCCCGTGGACTCTGAACACAATGCTGTATTTCAATTACTGGAGGGTGTCACTGACAGTCATATTCGCAGAGTTATACTTACAGCATCGGGAGGCCCTTTCTTTGATCTGGAAGTGAAGGATCTTAAAAATGTCAAAACGGAGCAGGTTCTGACTCATCCTACATGGAGTATGGGGCCCAAGATTACAGTCGATTCTGCCGGAATGATAAACAAGGGGCTTGAGATGATCGAAGCTCATTATCTTTTTTCATTTCCATATGATCGTCTCGGGGTCTACATTCACAGGAAAAGCCTGGTTCATGCAATGATAGAGACAAATGATGGTGGTTACCATATGCATGTTTCCAGTCCCGATATGATCTTTCCTGTCGCGCACTCTCTGCTATACCCTGAATCACAGGGAGAGATTCACAGTGAGGCAAATAGTCCGGATAGCTGGGAGCCAATTACATTTCATTCTGTTGATCCCCTGAGATTTCCAGGTTTTGCTCTGTGCATGGAGGCCGGACGCAGGGGCGGAATTGCTCCGGCAGTATTTAATGCCAGCAATGAGGTTGCTGTTGATCTTTTTCTAAAGGAAAGAATTGGATTTACGGATATTCCTGAAGTTATCCACCTGGTTCTGGATGAAATGGAAATGAAACAGGGGGAATCCCTTGAGTTGTTTCTTGAGTCGGATCGAGAAGCCCGAATTCTGACGGAAGAGAAAGTCAGAAAAATGGGGCATTGAACCACGCTTTCCGTTGAACACAGGTATGAAATTATTATGTTTATTAATAAGGTGTTCTCGATACTTATACATTTATAAGTATCCGGTTCTCCATGATTGTGTTTTTTTTATTTGATTATTGTGGCCGTGGAAATTGTGCAGAGGAATATTCGAGTAAGGCAATGGCCTACTACTTGTTCCGAACTTTCCGGTTGGTGGATTGATTCGGAGCTGTAATTGAACACGATTCAATTGATATGATTTATTTAAGGGAGTAGTGGTCTCCCGTAACACTTCCCGTTTATCCGTGGAAGGAGGTTTGTATACAATGATTATGGTTATTATCGGAGGTGCTTTTATGATCGCCTTCAGCATTTTCTTTCATGAATTCGGACATTTTGTAATGGGACGACTTGTGGGAATCCGCGCCAGGGTATTTTCCATCGGCTATGGCAAAGGAGTCTGGAAAAAGCAAATTGGCGATACGACCTGGCAAATCACCGCCATACCTCTTGGAGGTTACGTTCGATTTTACGGCGATGATATTCAGGAACCTACGAGCAATCCCGGAGATTTTTATTCGGTTTCTCCATACAAGCGAATGGTTGCCGTTCTCGGTGGACCGGTTTTTAATTTGATACTTGGATTTTTCCTTTTTTTACTTGTCCATTCAATTTATGGACCACTCAAACCTGAAGTGGCTTTCTGGGAAGAGATCAAATCTGAATCTCCTGCTTTCCGCGACGGATTGAAAGAGGGCGATATTATTATCTCTATCAATAATGAGAAGATTAGCGACTTTTACGATATCAAGCAGCAGGTAGCCATGTCCGGGGGGGCTCCCCTTACGTTCAAGGTAAAGAGAGATGACAAAACTGTAGAGAAAGTTATACATCCTGTAGTCAACTCTGCGGGAATCTCGTATGTCGGGCTGCGTCCGCCTGGACAGAGATCCATTGAAGTTAACTATCCCTCCAATGAGTTATGGTCTTATCGGTTTAGAACTATTTTCGGGGATACAACTCCACCGGTCGGTCTGCGTGCGATGGCGCATCTCAACAGTGGAGATGTAATACTGGAAGTGGAGGGAGAGAGACCGGACTCCGTAACCGGGCTTCAGGAAATTCTTGGACGTTATCATGGGCAGACCGTAAATGTAAAAGTAAAACGGGAGATGTTATCCTGGCTTGCTCCCTGGTTTCATGAAGAGGTTGAAATTCAGGTCCCCACTTCCGGTGAATATCGAGTCAATCTGGATAATATAACAGATCTTAAGTATAATGAGGATGTGACCGGTCAGGTTCTTGTCTCCAGTCATGAAATGTTTCAACGTGCCCTTGGATATATCTCCTTCGACGGTGAGGGGGCAGGGTCATTTGAACATATGTACAAGAGATTTGGAAGTGGAACAGTTCGTTCCACTGTTGCAATAGATGGCAGAAAATATAAGGCAGACGTGAAAGCGACGCGAATTGGTCTTATGGGGTTTCAGGCAAGGGATAGTATTGAACCGGAGTATATGGACAGGCATTCGACCTTTCTGGATGTGATTGATTCTACGTTTGCCGATACTGGTAAGAGCATAATGATATATCCGGCTTTTTTCCAGAAGCTATTTTCAGGCCGGATGTCATTTGTGGATAATGCTCGTGGTCCGCTGGGTATGTTTGCCATGGCAGGCATTGTCTTTCGATCCGGACTGTTTGATTATCTACAACTGTTTGCGGCCATTTCATTTGCACTCTTTGTCATGAATCTCCTGCCATTCCCTGTTCTGGATGGCGGACATTTGATGTTTTTTATTTATGAAGCTATTGCCGGAAAACCTGTATCTCCAGCAATTATGGAGTCTATATACAGGCTTGGATTTACGGCTCTACTTGTTCTGGGACTATTTATTATGTATAAGGATGTTATATTCTTTCTGGCTCTATAAAACAACGCCGGTTAGAATCAAGGGAAGTTCATGAAAGCGACAGGATATATTATTTCTACATTGCGGGAAAATCCACAGGATGCTCAGGTTACATCACACAGGCTGATGATGCGATCCGGATTGATACGAAAACTCGGGTCCGGTCTGTATCACTTGATGCCCACAGGGCTGCGAACGATTCGAAAAATTGAACAGATCGTGCGAGAGGAGATGAACAATGCCGGTGCACTTGAATTTCAGCTTCCCATTCTGACTCCTGCAGAAATCTGGGAGACATCCGGCCGCTGGGAAACGATGGGAAAGGAGATGTTTCGAATTAAAGATCGTCATGAATCATGGAATGTCCTCGGTCCAACCCATGAAGAATCTTTTACTGAGTTGATGAAAGGAATTCTGCATTCCTATCGTGATCTTCCGGTAAATGTCTATCAGATTCACACAAAATTTCGCGACGAAATTCGACCCCGGTTCGGTGTGATTCGTTCTCGCGAATTCATTATGAAAGATGCCTACTCTTTTGATATGGATGATGAGTCTCTCGATGTAACATACAAAAAAATGAAGCGAGCCTATCGTCGTATTTTCGCAAGATTGGGACTTCATACAATCCCGGTCGAGGCAGATACCGGAACAATGGGTGGATCAGCCTCGGAAGAGTTTATGGTTCCGTCGGAGATCGGAGAGGAGACTCTTCTTCTCTCCGATAGCAGTGATTATCGTGGGAATCAGGAAAAAACACCCTGCCTTTACGATGATAAAGGTGGTCTGCCGACAGACACAAAAAAAGAAAGAGTCAAAACGCCGGATATGAAAACCATCGAAGAGGTTGCCGGATTCCTGGAAGTGGATATTAAGGCAACGGTGAAAGCCATAGCACTGAACGTCGATGGACGTCATGTAATTGTATTTATACGTGGAGACAGAATCCTCAATGAAGTGAAACTTCAAAATCACCTGGGGGCTGGCGAAGTTTTACCGGCTGGCGATGAGGAACTGTCGAAAATGGGAGTTGTTGCCGGTTTTATCGGCCCCGATGGAATTGGAGCTGATGTCGAAATAGTCTATGATAGATCTCTTACAACCGGATCTCACTGGGTGGTCGGAGCAAATGAGAAAGACTACCATACTGTCGGTTACAAATTCCCTGATTCACTGGCTACCCACGATGTAGCTTCCGCCGTATCCGGTGATCCGTCGCCTGATGGTAACGGACGTCTTACTGAGGTCAAAGGGATAGAGGTCGGTCATATTTTCAAGCTCGGGCATAAGTATACAAAAGCGTTTGAGCTATCCGTCCTTGATGAGAATGGCCGCAGTGTAACACCGACAATGGGATGTTATGGAATCGGCATCAACCGTTCCGTTGCAGCGATTATTGAACAAAATTGTGATGATAAGGGAATTATCTGGCCTATCTCGACAGCTCCCTTCGAGGTAAGCCTTGTAACTATCGCTAAAAAAGAAGAAGAGTTAAAAAAGGCTGAGGAAGTTTATGAGGCTCTGTGCGATGCTGGAATCGAAGTGTTGTGGGACAATCGTAATGAGAGACCCGGTGTAAAATTTGCCGATGCTGAGTTGCTTGGATTTCCGATTCGCGTAACACTGGGAAAAGGATTTTATGAAAAAGGTCTTGCGGAAATCCAGCTGCGAAGCGAAGGAAAAAATGAAGAAGTAGCTGGAGGGGCTTCGGAAGTTGTCTCTCATGTTTTGAAGCTAAAGAACTCGTTGATCGCAGAACTTCAGTCGAAACTGGGTGAGATAGATAATATATAAACAGTTACAAGAACCGGGTAAAACTATGAGTAAAAAGAAGAGTGAAAATGGATATTTTGGTGAATTCGGCGGGCAGTACAGCCCTGAAGTACTGATGCCGGCTCTGGTTGAACTGGAAAAAGCCTACGATAAGCTATCGAAGAAACCAAAATTCAAAAAAGAGGTTCAAGAATATAACCGCGAATATTCCGGAAGGCCCAGTCTTCTTACTCATGCAATTCGTCTCAGTAAAAAATGGGGCGGAGCAGAGATTTTTCTCAAGCGAGAGGATCTCAATCATACCGGTTCTCATAAAATCAATAACGCGGTCGGCCAGGCTCTTCTGGCGAAGGCAATGGGAAAGAAGAGACTCATTGCAGAGACCGGGGCCGGTCAACATGGAGTGGCCACGGCAACTGTTGCCGCACATTTCGGATTTTCATGTACGGTTTATATGGGCGAAGAGGATGTTCGCCGACAGAAACTGAATGTATACAGAATGGAAATGCTTGGAGCTACAGTGATTCCAGTCTCTTCCGGAGCTGGCACTCTGAAAGATGCAACAAATGAAGCAATGCGCGATTGGGCACAAAATGTAGGCGATACGCACTATGTAATCGGATCGGCTATCGGTCCTCATCCGTTTCCTACAATAGTTCGTGATTTTCAAAAGGTTATTGGCCTGGAGTCACGCAAACAGATGAAGCGTCTGACCGGCAAGCTGCCCGATGCTGTTGTTGCCTGCGTTGGCGGGGGATCCAATGCTATCGGTATTTTTTATGGTTTCTTAAAGGATGAAAAAGTCAGGCTCTATGGAGTAGAAGCGGGAGGCCGAAGTGATGATCCTGGTGAAAATTCTGCGACAATTAGCTTTGGACAGACTGGATATTTTCATGGAACCCGTTCCCTTTTTATTCAGCGGGATGGGGGACAGATTCAGAATGTCCATTCGATATCTGCTGGACTCGATTATCCCGGTGTTGGACCGGAGCATGCGTATCTTGCCCGAAAGGGTCGAGTAAGCTACATGCATGTATCTGACGCTGAGGCCCTTGTCGCTTTCAGTGATCTTGCACGCAGTGAAGGTATTTTGCCTGCCCTTGAGAGTTCCCATGCTCTGGCGTATGCGAAAAAACTTGCGGTGGAACTTGGAAAAGGGAAACGAATTCTTGTCAGTCTTTCAGGTCGTGGTGATAAAGATGTGGCGGAAGCTGCCCGTTTGATGGGGATGGAATAATGATTGAGTTAAGCGAATATATAAAAAAGAAAACTGAAAAGCGACCGGTATATATGCCCTATCTCACTGTGGGTGACCCTGGCTTTGACGAGACTTATGACTATGCAATAGGTATGATTGATGCCGGCGCGGATATTCTTGAACTCGGAATTCCCTTTTCCGATCCAACTGCAGACGGTCCTGTCATTCAAAAAGCGATGGTTCGAGCCATGGCGAGAGATGATTTTTCTATTGAAAATGTTTTTGGCACAATGAAACGAATTCACGATGCAAGACCGGAAATACCTATCGTCATACTTACCTACCTGAACCTTGTAATGAATGCCTTTCCCGGTTATTCAAATTCCGGCGAGGCCGGAACCTATGAAAAAAGGGAAGTAGCTGCGACTCTTGCAATGGAGAACTTTTTGAAGAAATCTCAAGAAGCCGGTGTGCGTGGAATTGTGATTCCCGATCTCCCGCATCACCAGCTGGAGTCTGAAATTCTTTTCAAAAAGGGAAAGCCTTTTGGAATTGATCGAATTTTGATGGTTGCACCAACAACCTCGCCACAGAGACGTAAAGAGATCTGTAAAAATGCGTCAGGGTTTATTTACTACGTTACAAGTACCGGAGTAACGGGAGTTCGAAAAGAGTTGCCTTCTGATATGAAAAAGAAGATTGCACAGGTGAAAAAGGATTCCGGAGTTCCGGTGATTGCCGGTTTCGGATTTAATGATCCGGATCAAATGCGGGGTCTGCACGGAGCCGTAGATGGCGTTATTGTGGGAAGTCACAACCATAGAGTCATTGAAGAGAGAGGGGATCAGGCTCTTCAGGAGCTCATTTCAGATACCGAAAAGTTTGTAAGCGCTCTATCTCAGTAATTTTTTTAGCAGAAAAATTTAAGAAAATATTAAAAAGGGTTGTAAAGAGCCTGGGATCATTTGATAAAATGACGCACTATGCGCAATACAGCTCTTTTACTGATTTTAGTATCAGTGGCATTCATGATTGCTCTGCCACTATTCCTTGTTTTGAGTTTCAATCTCGGGTGGGGAAATATTGTAAACCTCCTGGTTGATATATTCCATGAAGTCTATTTTAATATTCTGCCCGGTATCTTGATACTTGGTGTTGCTTTTTTCTTTAGAGACGCCGTTTCTGTAAAAGAGAAGAAGGGTGGGTTTCACTTTACAGATGGTATCTGGACGGCCGTATCCATTTTTGCTCTTGTCGTATTTGTCTGGGTCTATAACGCTCCCGTTCACTCAATTGTACACCAGGTTCCTTCGATTATTCCGGCTCTCGGATATCTGGCTCCGGATCTTTATTCATTTCTGTTATGGATTACTTTATTTATTTTTATTACATCATTCTACTTTACCTACCGCGGAGCTGACCGACGTAAGCTCGGTGTTGTACACGTTGGAAGTTTTTATATAGCGCTCTCCGTTTCAATGGCCACAACTGTGGGAATTGTCAAGATTCCAGCTTTCAGGAATATGGAAGAGACATTCATATCGTTACGATATGCATGGTTAAGGGATCCGGGTAAAAGAGAGCACTCTTCCGGTCTAAAATACTGTCTGCCCCCTGCAGATATCACTGGCCAGCAGCTGACTGCTAAAGCCCCAAATCCTCCGGGGGTCAGAGATGATATTGAAATAATTGGGATATCAAATAAGACTATTGAACAGGTAAAAGGGAACTGGCCTCTGGATTGGAGTATTTACGCCACACTGATTGATAAACTGTCCAATGCGGATAAAAATATAGCTCTTTTTGACATTAGCTTCCTGGACGAGAAAGGCGTTTACGGGGGTAACTATTGTGGTACCCGATTTAAATGCGAACCCCTCCAGGAAGATGCACTTCGTCCTCAATCGGAAATACTTGCTTCAGCAATGGAAGGGGCAAACAATACGATTATTAGTGACTTTCCGGTGGAAACCACCGATGAATCCAAATCTTCCATTGTGAACTATGATAAGCGACTGAAACTGTTAAATGAGACTACAGCCCTGAAACATGTGAAAAATGGCCGCTATGCTCAGATCTGGGCGAAAATGCCCCTGCCGCCCGCTTTAAGCATCGAAAAGGTACTCGATGGTATGGGATATGCGAATGTATTAAAAGATGATCGTGGTTATAATCGCTGGATTCCCATGATTGTGCGTATCAGAAACGAAGCGAGGGCGAAAGAACCCGGTTATAATCCGGATGTGCATGATCACTTCTATCCTTCCATTGACCTTCTTCTGGCATCCAAATACTACGGGATCGATCCTGTTGAAGACATTGAAGTGGACTGGCTTGACGGATATATTAAAATGAAAAATATCCCGGAAAAAACCTATCAGAAACTCAATCGTGAAACCTTTGAGATGGAAACTCTGGATATAATGGCGAAACCCAATGATGATAGAGAAATCATCATTCCAATCAATCGCAGAGGG